>DATFTS010000498.1:0-4516 GCA_035261645.1 Jatrophihabitans sp.
GGGACGATTGTCGAGGCGCCCACCGTCATCTGCTGGGGCCACGCCAACCGGTCAGCCCTCGTCCGAGTGCCGCGGTACAAGCCCGGCAAGGCCAACTCCACCCGGGTCGAGCTCCGCTCCGTCGACTCCGCCTGCAACCCCTATCTCGCCTTCGCCGTGCTACTCGCGGCCGGCATGAAGGGCATCGAAGAGGGCTACGACCTCCCGCCCGGCACCGAGGACGACGTGTGGACGATGTCCGAGACCGAACGCCGGGCGCTCGGTTACGGCGAGCTGCCGCACAATCTCGCGGAGGCGCTGCGCGCGATGGAGGAGTCGGAGCTCCTGGCGGAGGCCCTCGGCGAGCACGTCTTCGACTTCTTCCTGCGGAACAAGCGCGAGGAGTGGCTGGAGTACCGCGCCGAGGTCAGCCCCTTCGAACTGCGCAGGTACCTGCCGATCCTTTGACCCCTGTGTCGGCAGTGAAGGCCGGACGGGGAGCACGCGGTCGTTAGAGTCGGGGTGTGAGCCAGCCGCGGGTACTCGTCGTCCAGAACGACGCGTCGGATCCGCCGGCCCGGCTCGGCGAGTGGCTGGCCGAGGTGGGCCTCGATCTGCACGTGGTGTCCGGCCCGGATCTGCCGGCCGACCTTGACGGCTTCGCCGGACTGGTCGTGCTCGGCGGCGCGATGGGCGCCACGGACGACGATGTCGCGCCGTGGTTGCCGCGAGCGCGAGCGCTGCTACGCGAAGCGGTGACCAACGAACTGCCGACCCTCGCCGTCTGCCTCGGCGCGCAACTGCTAGCGGTAGCCCACGGCGGTCGCGTCGAGCTCAACCCGGAGGGGCCAGAACTCGGGGCCCAGCTGGTCGCCAAGCGGGGTGCGGCCTCGACCGATCCGCTCTTCGGATCGCTGCCGATCACACCCGACGTCATCCAGTGGCACTACGACGCGATCACCGCGCTGCCACCAGGGGCGGTACAGCTCGCCAGCTCGCCGATCAGCGAAAACCAGGCCTATCGGCTCGGCCGCCTTGCGTGGGGCGTGCAGTTCCACATCGAAACGACGCCGGAGATCGTGCGCGAGTGGGCAGCGGAGGATGCAGCCAACCTGATCGATTACGACCTCGACGAGATGTTGAGACGGATGAACCGCTTGGACGACGACATCGTCGACGTATGGCGTCCGTTCGCGCACGCGTTCGCCGAGATCGTCCGCAACCCCGAGAGCGTCCGAGCCGCTCGCGGCGTCCCGACGACAACCGCCGCGCCGATCACCGACCCGCAGGCCATCCGGGCCGCGCTCGCAGCCGAACTGGACGCAAGCCGGACCTCGCTGCCAACTCCGTCGTTGCGGCCACAGCACGATGACTGACGTCGGGGGCCGGGTCGCCGCACGGCTGACCAGGCTCTCGTTCGTTGACGGCGAGCGCGCGGGTCAGTTGCTCGCCGCACCCCCGCTGTGTTGGTGGGACGCCGATGCCAACGAGCCGGTGAGCGACGCCGCCGCCGTGGTGATCGCCGCGCTCGGCCGCACTGCCGACCCGGACGCGGCACTCGCTGCTCTCGCCGACATCGCCTGCACGCCGGAGGGCGCCGCGGCTGCGACGGCACTGGAGACCGAGCCAGCGCTGCGCGCGCGGCTGCTGAGTCTGCTCGGTGTATCCGTCGAGCTGGCCAACCATCTACGTTCGCACCCCGCTGACTGGACCGTCCTGCTCGGCGAGGTCGACCCCGCCGGCGTGCCCGAGCGGCTGGCTGCTGCGGTGGGCGCGGATCATCTCCGCCCGGTGACCGGCACCGGCGGCGCCCGGGCAACGCGCACTGGCACCGACGCCATCGTCGCGCTGCAGGCTGCCTACCGGCGCGAGCTGCTCGCGATAGCGGGGCGCGATCTCGCCGGCGACCTCGACCTACAGCGCGTCACCGAGCTGCTCGCCGATCTCGCGGGGCACATGCTGCAAGCGGCGCTCGCGGTCGCGGCGGCCGGGTTGCCGGAGGCAGCCGCATCGTGCCGTCTTGCCGTCATTGCCATGGGCAAGACCGGCGCCCGCGAGCTCAACTACATATCCGACGTCGACGTCATCTTCGTGGCAGAACCAGGCGATGCGGACGGCGACTCCGACGCGGCGCTCGCGACCGCGACGAAGCTCGCCGGGGAGATGATGCGCATCTGCCGCGCGGCAGCGTGGGAGGTGGACGCCAACCTGCGACCGGAGGGCAAGGACGGCGTCCTCGTGCGCACGCTCGCCAGCCACCGCGCCTACTACGAGCGCTGGGCGAGCACGTGGGAGTTCCAGGCGCTGCTCAAAGCCCGTCCGGTGGCCGGCGACCTCGAACTCGGACGTGCGTATCACGAGACGATCAACCCGCTGGTGTGGGCGGCGGCGGAGCGCGCCGATTTCGTTGCTGACGTGCGCGCCATGCGGCTGCGGGTTATCGAGAACATCCCCGCGGCTGTGGGGGAGCGGGACATCAAGCTCGGCCGCGGCGGCCTGCGCGACGTCGAGTTCGCGGTCCAGCTGCTGCAGCTCGTCCACGGCCGAGCTGACGACACGCTGCATGTGCCCGAGACGTTGCCGGCGCTCGAAGCGCTGCGCGACGGGGGATACGTCGGTCGCGACGACGCCGTCAGCCTCATTGACGCCTACCGGTTCCTGCGCGCCGCCGAGCATCGGCTGCAGCTGCGGCGGCTACGGCGAACGCATGTGCTGCCGGAGGATCCGCAGCAGCTGCTGTGGCTCGGCCGCGCCATGGGTTATCGCCCGGACCGGCGTGGCGACGCGCGAGCGGTGTTCGAGGCGGAGTGGAGCCTGCACGCCCGCGAGGTGCGGCGACTGCACGAGAAGCTCTTCTACCGACCGCTGCTGGAAGCGGTGGCGCGCGTTCCGACCGAGGGCCTGCGCCTCACGACGGCCGAAGCAGGCCGCCGGCTTGCAGCGCTCGGCTTCGCCAACCCCGACGCGGCGCTGCGGCACATTCAGGCGCTGACGGCCGGGCTCAGCCGGCGTGCTGCCCTGCAACGCACGCTGCTGCCGGTGCTGCTCGCCGATTTTGCCGACGCTCCTGACCCGGACGCCGGCCTGCTTGCGTATCGGCGGCTGTCCGAGGAGCTCGGCTCAACGCCCTGGTTCCTGCGCCTGCTGCGGGACGGCGACGCCGTCGCCTCCCGGCTGGCGTACGTCCTCGGGTCGAGCAAGTACGTCGCACGCATGCTGGGCCGCTCGCCGGAGTCGCTGCAACTGCTCGCAACCCCCGACGATCTGCGCCCGCGCAGCCGCGCTGAGCTGGAAGCGGCGATGGGTGACTCCGCGGCCCGGCAGCCGGATGCGTCGGCCGCGGTCGCGGCCGCGCGCGCGGTGCGTCGGCAGGAGTTGCTGCGCACCGCATTTGCCGATCTGTTCGGCATCTGCGACGTCGACGAGGTGTGTACCGCGCTGAGTGCGGTCACCGACGCAACGCTCGAGACGGCGCTTTCGGTGGCAAAGCGCGCGGTCGCCGAGTCCCACCAGTTGGCGATGTTGCCGATCCGGTTCGCGGTGATCGCGATGGGCCGGCTCGGTGGCGCCGAGGTCGGCTACGGCTCGGATGCCGACGTGCTGTTCGTCCATGAGCCGGCCGGCGCCGACGACGAGACTGCGGCGCGGTTGGCGAATGAGCTTGCCGGGAAGCTGCGCGCCCTGCTGGGGTCCCCGTCGTCCGTCGACCCACCGTTCGGCGTCGACGCGGACCTTCGCCCCGAGGGACGGAACGGGCCGCTGTCGCGTTCGGTTGCGTCGTACGCGAGCTACTACGAGCGATGGTCGTCGGCATGGGAGGCGCAGGCGCTGTTGCGTGCTCGACCGGTCGCCGGCGATGGAGGGCTCGGCGAACGGTTCGTCGCGCTGATCGACCCGGTGCGCTACCCGTCGGGTGGGATCGCACCCGACGACTTGTTGGAGATCCGCCGGCTGAAGGGACGGGTGGACAGCGAGCGGTTGCCGCGCGGAGCGGACCCGACCACACACACCAAGTTGGGGCGTGGCGGCCTTGCTGACATCGAGTGGACGGTGCAACTGCTCCAACTGGACCACGGTGATCAGGTGCCGGGCCTGCGCACGACCCGCACGCTCTCCGCGCTCGACGCCGCGCGAGAGGCCGAGCTACTGACGCCGCAGCAAGCGGAGGCGCTCGCCGTGGCGTGGCGGTTCGCGACGCGGGTCCGCAACGCGCTGATGCTGGTGCGCGACAAGCCGGCCGACCAGCTGCCGGCATTGGGCACCGACCTGGTCGCGGTCGGTCGCGTCCTCGGCTATCCACCTGGCTCGGACCCCGGGCAGCTGGTCGACGACTACCGGCGTGCGGCACGGCGCGCCCGCAAGGTCGTCGAAGCCGTCTTCTATGACTGACGAAGGGCCGCGATCAGCCTCCCTCGGGTACTCATCGCGTGTGCCGGGCTGCTGAGCACCCGCCCTGGGTTCATCGCCGACTCGGCCAGGCCCGCGGTCATCGCGTCCGCCGCCGCACCATTCGACGCTGCATTGGTCGACGCAGCAC
>DATFTS010000499.1:0-9132 GCA_035261645.1 Jatrophihabitans sp.
GTTCATCGAGCGCGTGGCGGACGCGGCCGAGCCGGCGGGCCGGCGCGACCGCGACCTGCTCGTCGAGCGCCAGCGCCAGGACGACCCGGACGCTCGGCAGTTCGACGCGTCACACGTCGGCTACTACAGCGAGCTCGTGCGTCGCGAGCAGTTTGACGTCGACGCGCAGGAGGTGCGTCGTTACTTCGAGTTCGGGAACGTCCGCGCCGGGTTGCTCGAAGTCACCGGCCGGCTGTTCGGGCTCGAGTACCGGCAGGTGGACGTCCCTACGTGGCACCCGGATGTGGCTGCTTACGACGTCTACTCCGACGACCAGCGGCGCGGGCGAATCTATCTGGATCTGAACCCGCGCGAAGGCAAGTTCAAGCACGCCGCGCAGTTCGATCTGGTCGCGGGCATCAGCGGCCGGCAGCTTCCCGAAGGCGTGCTCGTCTGCAATTTCCCGCAGGGGCTGATGGAACATCAGCACGTCGTCACGCTCTTTCACGAGTTCGGTCATCTCGTGCACCACGTGCTCGGCGGCAGCCAGCACTGGGCCCGCTTCTCCGGGGTGGCAACCGAGTGGGACTTCGTCGAGGCGCCGTCACAGATGCTCGAGGAGTGGGCGTGGGACGCCGACATCCTGCGCACTTTCGCCGTCGACGCCGATGGCCGGCCGATTCCGGCCGAGCTCGTCGCGCGGATGCGGGCGGCGCAGGACTTCGGCAAGGGGTTGTTCGTCCGGACGCAGATCTTCTACACGGCGCTGTCATACCTGCTGCACCGCGACCTGCCGGCCGATCACACCGAAGCGGTGCGCGAGGTGCAGGCGCGTTACGACCTGCTCGACCACCTCAAGGGCACGCACTTCCAGGCGGCGTTCGGCCATCTGGCCGGGTACACGTCGGCCTACTACACCTATATGTGGAGCCTGGTGATCGCCAAGGACCTGTTCTCTGCGTTCGACCCCGCCGACCTGTTCGATCCCGCGGTTGCCCATCGCTATCGCGACCGGATCCTTGCGCCCGGCGGCTCGCGCGATGCGGCGGATCTCGTCGCCGACTTCCTCGGCCGGCCGTTCGCGTTCGACGCCTTTGCAGCCTGGCTCGATCGCGAACCGGTGCCGGTGAGCTGAGCAGCCCGAGCCTGCCACCGGTTATCGCTCGTGGCGTAATCCATAGACTCGCCCCGTGAGCGAGCGTTCTGAACTGCCGAGCCAGTACCACCCGGCAGAGATCGAGGGACCGCTGTACGAGCGGTGGGTCGAGCGCGGGTACTTCACCGCCGACCCGAAGAGCGGCAAGGCCCCGTTCTCGCTGGTCATACCGCCGCCGAACGTCACTGGCAGCCTGCACATCGGACACGCGCTCGAACAGTCGATGATGGACGCGCTGACCCGCCGGGCGCGGATGCAGGGCTACGACACCCTCTGGCTGCCGGGCATGGACCACGCGAGCATCGCCGTCCAGAACCTCGTCGAGCGCCAGCTTGCCGAGACCGAGGGCAAGAGCCGGACGGACTACACCCGCGAGGAGTTCGTCGCCAAGGCCTGGGAGTGGAAGGAGCGCTACGGCGGCCAGATCCTCGGCCAGATGCGCCGCCTCGGCGACGGTGTCGACTGGAGCCGCGAGCGCTTCACGATGGACGAGGGGCTCTCGCGCGCGGTCCAGACGATCTTCAAGCGGCTCTACGACGACGACCTGATCTACCGCGCCGAGCGGATCATCAACTGGTGCCCGCGCGACCTGACCGCGCTCTCGGACGCCGAGGTCGACCACGTTGACGAGCCAGGCGAGCTGGTGTCGATCCGCTACGGCGACGGGGACACCTCGATCGTCGTGGCGACGACTCGTCCGGAGACGATGCTCGGCGACACGGCCGTTGCGGTGCACCCCGACGACGAGCGGTACAAGCACCTCGTCGGCAAAGAGGTTGCGCTGCCAATGACCAACCGCCGCATCCCGATCGTCGCCGACGAGCACGTCGACCCGGTGTTCGGCACTGGCGCGGTGAAGGTGACGCCGGCGCACGACCCGAACGACTTCGAGATCGGCATGCGGCACCACCTGCCGATGCCGACCATCCTCGACGAGCGTGGCGTGATCGTCGCCCCTGGTCCGTTCGCGGGGCTGGACCGGATGGAAGCCAGGTACGCGATCGTCGCGGCGCTGCGCGAGGACGGCCGCATCGTCGCCGAGAAACGGCCGTACTTGCACGCCGTCGGCCACTGCTCACGATGCGACACGATCGTCGAGCCGCGCCTGTCACTGCAGTGGTGGGTGCGCGTGGAGCGGCTGGCAAAGGCGGCCGGTGACGCGGTGCGCGAGGGTCGCGTTGTCATCGAGCCGGCGTCGATGCAGGCGCGCTACTTCCAGTGGGTCGACAACCTGCGCGACTGGTGCATCAGCCGCCAGCTGTGGTGGGGCCACCGCATCCCGGTGTGGTACTCACCGGACGGGGACGAGGAGAGCTTCGGGCCGGACGAGACACCGCCGCCGGGCTGGACGCAGGACGAGGACGTCCTCGACACCTGGTTCTCCTCCGCGCTGTGGCCGTTCTCGACGCTGGGCTGGCCCGAGGACACCGAGGACCTGCGTACGTACTACCCGACGACCGTGCTCGTCACCGGCTACGACATCTTGTTCTTCTGGGTCGTCCGGATGATGCTGTTCGGCCTGTACGCGATGGACGGCGAGGTTCCGTTCCGCACCGTCGTGCTGCACGGGTTGGTTCGCGACTCGTCGGGCAAGAAGATGTCGAAGTCGCGCGGCAACGTGGTCGACCCGCTGCTGTGGATCGACGCGTACGGCGCCGACGCAGTGCGGCTGTCGCTGCTGCAAGGTGCCAACCCGGGCGCCGACCAGGCCATCAACGAGGAGTGGGTGGTCGGCACCCGTAACTTCAACACGAAGCTATGGAACGCCACTCGCTTCGCGCTGATGTCCGGCGCAACAACCGAGGGGCCACTGCCCGCGGACCCCGGCGTCGTCGACGCATGGATCCTCTCCGAGTTGCAAGCAGTGGTCACCGAGGTCGACGCGCTCTACGAGCGATACGAGTTCGCGAAGATCGTCGACGTCCTCTACCACTTCGCATGGAACACGGTCTGCGACTGGTACATCGAGCTTGCGAAGTTTGCGCTCGCCGGCGAACGTCGTGCCGAGACGCAACGGGTGCTCGGCGAGGTGCTCGACGTCCTGCTGCGGCTGCTGCATCCGATGATCCCGTTCGTCACCGAGACGTTATGGACGGCACTGACCGGCGGCGAGTCCCTCGTCATCGCCGACTGGCCGAAGGCGGAGACCGAGCGCGCCGATGCGGATGCGGGGACCTACATCCAGCAGCTCATGGAGGTCGTCACCGAGGGTCGGCGGTTCCGTTCCGACCAGGGCATCAAGCCCGCGCAGCGTATTCCCGCAGTGATCCGTGGTGTGGTCAACCCCGATCACGTCCGGTCCCTCTTGCGGCTGGATCCGCCCGGTCCGGAGTTCGCGGTCACAGCCACCTTGACACTCTCCGGCGGCGACGTGATCGAGTTCGACCTGTCGGGCGCCGTGGACGTGGCTGCCGAGCGTGGCCGGCTGCTGAAAGATCGTGCCGCAGCTGAGAAGGAGCGCGCGGCGAACGCGGGCAAACTCGCCAACGACGAGTTCGTCAGCAAGGCGCCGGACGCGGTGGTGGCGAAGGTTCGCGATCGTCTCGCCGCCGCCGATGCCGATCTGGCGCGCATCGACGCAGCGCTGGACAAGCTGCCGACGCAGTAGAGGCAGCGCGCAAGCCGGCGTCCGAATGAATGGAGGACGGGATGGGGCTGAGCAATCAGGAGCGCGCTGCTGACGTGGCGCATGTGCTGCCGGGGCGCGAGACGTTCTTGCCGCGCGCGCCGATCGACAAATTGACGCCCGAGGGCATGCCGGGGAGCACCGCTTACGACGTAATCACCAGCGAGTTGCTGCTCGACGGCAGCGCGCGGCTCAACCTTGCAACCTTCGTCACCACGTGGATGCCCCCGCTCGCCAGCCGGCTGATGGAGCAGACGGCGGACAAGAACATGATCGACAAGGACGAGTACCCGCAGACGGCGGCGATCGAGGCGCGCTGCGTCAACATCATCTCGAACTTGTGGAATTCGCCTGAGGACGAGACACCGACGGGCTGCTCGACCACTGGGTCCAGCGAAGCAGTCATGCTCGGGGCATTGGCGCTGAAGTGGAAATGGCGGGCGAAGCGGGAGGCAGCGGGCAAGCCGGCCGACCGTCCGAACCTCGTCATGGGCGCGAACGTCCAGGTGTGCTGGGAGAAGTTCTGCCGCTACTGGGACGTCGAGGCCAGGCTCGTGCCGGTCGAGGGCGACACGTTGCACCTGACGCCGGAGCGGGCCGTCGAGCACTGCGACGAGAACACCATCGGTGTTGCCGTCATCGTCGGCTCGACGTTCGACGGCAGCTACGAGCCGGTGAAGGAGATTTCCGCAGCGCTCGACGACCTGCAGGAGCGCACCGGGCTCGACATTCCGATCCACGTCGACGCCGCCTCCGGTGGGTTCGTCGCGCCGTTCATCCAGCCTGACCTGGAGTGGGATTTCCGAGTGCCGCGCGTGAAGTCGATCAACGCCTCCGGGCACAAGTACGGCCTCGTGTACCCCGGCGTCGGCTGGGCGATCTGGCGCGACGCCGACTCACTGCCCAGAGACCTGGTGTTCGACGTCAACTACCTGGGCGGACACATGCCCACGTTCTCGCTGAACTTCTCCCGACCGGGCAGCCAGGTGATCGCCCAGTACTACATGTTCACGGCGCTCGGCTTCGACGGCTACCGCAGGGCGCAGCGCAGCGCCTCAGCGGTCGCGCAGTACATCGCGAGCGAGATCGAGAAGATGGGCCCGTACCGGTTGATCACCCGCGGCGACGAGTTGCCGGTGCTCGCATTCACGCTGCAGCCGGAGGTGAGCAACTACACCGTCTTCGACGTCTCGGACAAGCTGCGTGAGCGTGGCTGGCTGGTGCCGGCGTACACCTTTCCGCCGAACCGGCAGGACCTGTCCGTGCTGCGCATCGTCGTCCGGGCCGGCATGACGCACGAGATGGCGGATCTCCTCCTGAGCGACCTGCGCGAGAAGACCGAGTTCCTCCAGTCGCTCACCGCCCCGCTGCCGCGTCCCGAGGAAGCGCAGGCCTTTTCCCACTAACTCCCGCGAGTTGTCCGCCCGTCCAGCCGCTCTGGCGGCTTGACGGGCGGACAACTTTGCGAATTGGCGGCTTGACGGGCGGACAACTTTGCGGATTGGCGGCCTGACGGGCGGACAACTTTGCCGATGGGGCGGTCCGTAGAGTTTGGGGGATGACGGAGGCGCAGCATTACGCCGCTGAGCTGCGCCGTATCGAGAAGGCGATCTTCAACCGGCGCGGTGAGGGTCATGTGCACCCGACGAATCAGCGCATGCAGGCACTCGTCGAGCTGTTGGGCGAGCCGCAACGCAACTACCGCGCGATCCACCTCACCGGCACCAACGGCAAGACGAGCACCGCACGCATGGTCGACGAGCTGCTGCGGGGCTTCGGGCTGCGCACCGGCCGCTACACCAGCCCGCATCTTGTGAGCGTCGCCGAGCGGATCGTCATCGACGGCGCCCCGGTCAGTGACCGGACGTTCGTCGAAGGGTTCCACGAGCTGCAGCCCTACATCGACGTCATCGACAGCCGCTTCGACACCCCGCTGTCCTTCTTCGAGATCGTCACCGCCCTGGCGTTCTCGATCTTCGCGGACGCGCCGGTCGACGTCGCGGTCGTCGAGGTCGGCCTCGGTGGCAGCTGGGACAACACCAACGTCATCGACGGCGAGGTGGCGGTGGTGACGCCGATCGGCCTCGATCACACGCAGTACCTGGGCGACACGGTCGTCCGGATCGCGGCGGAGAAGGCCGGGATCATCAAGCCGGACGCGGTCGCCGTCCTGGCCGCGCAGCCCCCTGAGGCGGCCGCCGAGTTGCTGCGCCGCGCGAGCCAGGTGGGTGCGGCCATCGCACGCGAAGGGCTGGAGTTCGGCGTCGTCGAGCGGCGCGTCGCGGTCGGGGGCCAGTTCCTGACGCTGCAGGGGCTCGGCGGCGTGTACGACGAGTTGTTCCTGCCCCTGCACGGCGCCTTCCAGGCGCAGAACGCAACCTGCGCGCTCGCCGCGGTCGAGGCGTTCTTCGGCGCCGACGCGACCACCGGTCCACTCGATGTCGAGACCGTGCGGGGTGCGTTCGCCTCGGTCCGTTCGCCAGGCCGGCTGGAGCCCGTCCGATCCGCCCCGACGATCCTGCTGGACGCGGCGCACAACCCGGCCGGGCTCACCGCGTCGCTGCAGGCTGTGGCAGAGGCGTTTCAGTTCCGCCGGCTGGTGGCCGTCTTCGCCGTGATGGCCGACAAGGACGTCACCGGCATGCTCGAGTTGCTGGAGCCGGCGGTGGACGAACTGGTGGTCACGCAGAACAGCTCCGATCGCGGCTTGCCGGCCGACCAGCTCGCCGCGGCTGCGGTGCCGATCTTCGGCACCGACCGCGTCACCGTCGAAGCGCGTCTCGACGACGCCATCGAGACGGCGGTACGGCTGGCCGAGGACACGGGTGATGACGTCCTGGCCGGCACCGGAGTCATCGTCACCGGATCGGTTGTCACCGTCGGCGAGGCCCGGATCCTGCTCGGCGGCGAGGCGTGAGGCCGGACGTGAGTACCCCGGACGGCATGGGGTCTGCACCCAACGAACCGAGCCCCGAACCGACCCCGGAGCAGTACGCCGAACGCGCCCGGCGCGCCGACCGGGCGTCGCGCGGCGCATTGGCCGGCGTGCTCGGGTTGGAGGCTGTCGTCGTCCTGCTGATCCCGCGGGCGATCGCGTTCACCACCGGATTGGGGCCGGTGCGCACCGGCATCTGCATCGGCCTGGCCGTGGTGCTCGTGATCGCGGCCGGCCTGGTGCGCCGGCCGTGGGGCATAGGGCTGGGGTCCGTCCTGCAGGTGGCGGTCTTCGCCACCGGCATCATGATCGCGACGATGTTCCTGATCGGGGCGCTGTTCATTGCGGTGTGGCTGCGCATCCTGATGTTCCGCCACGAGGTGGTCGGCAGGCCCGGCGGCGTCCGGATGCTCTTGGGCTGAGCCCGCTAATCCGCCCGGCAGGTCAAAGGACGCGGTCGGTAGGGTCGGGCCGTGACTGCGCCGGCGCCTGAACGCACCCTCGTCCTCGTGAAGCCTGACGGTGTTGCTCGTGGGCTGGTGGGCGAGGTGATCCGCCGCATCGAGGCCAAGGGCTACTGCTTGGTCGCCGTGGAGCTGCGCACCGCGACCCGTGAGCTGCTGGCCGAGCACTACGCCGAACACGCCGGCAAGCCGTTCTACGAGCCGCTGGTCGAGTTCATGCTCTCCGGTCCGGTGGTCGCGCTCGTCGCGGAGGGCCAGCGGGTCGTCGAAGGGTTCCGCGCGCTCGCCGGCGCAACCGATCCGACCGCGGCGCTGCCGGGGACGATCCGCGGCGACCTGGGTCGCGACTGGGGGCTGCGCGTGGTGCAGAACATCGTCCACGGCTCCGATTCGGCTGAGTCGGCCGCCCGGGAGATCGCGCTCTGGTTCCCTGCGCTCACTGGAAACGCTTAGTCACAGTAGTAACACCAGTCCCGCGAGTCGCAGCGGGGTTTGATCTCGCACGGACCTTACGATCGCGCAGAGACCGTCTCGATCTTTGCGAAGGGTGCTGCTGTGACGTTCGCCCTGTCGGCTCGGCGCGCTGTCGTTTCGCGCGTGTCGCAGCGCGGCGGCGACCTGCTCGGCGGCGATCTCGCGATCGATCTCGGCACCGCCAACACCCTCGTGTACGCCCGCGGGCGGGGCATCATGCTCAACGAGCCGTCGGTGGTGGCCGTCGACACGACGACAAAGTCAGTCGTCGCTGTCGGGGCCGAGGCGAAGCGGATGATCGGACGCACCCCCGACCACATCCGCGCCGTGCGGCCGTTGCAGGACGGCGTGATCGCCGACTACGACGTCACCTCCGAGATGCTGCGCTTCTTCGTGCGCAAGGTGCTGCGCCGGCGTGGTGCCTTCACCGGTCCGCGCATCGTGGTGTGCGTGCCGTCCGGCATCACGAGTGTCGAGCAGCGAGCCGTCAGCGAAGCCACCTACGCCGCCGGCGCGCGCAAGGTGCACACGATCAGCGAGCCGATGGCGGCCGCGATCGGCGCGGGGCTGCCCGTCAACCAACCCTCCGGCTCGATGGTGGTCGACATCGGCGGCGGCACCACAGAAGTAGCGATCCTGGCCCTCGGCGGCATCGTCGCGTCCACCAGCCTGCGTGTGGCCGGCGACGCGCTTGATCTGGCCGTCGTCGACTACGTCCGCGCGCAGTTCTCGCTGCTGATCGGCGAGCGCACCGCCGAGGAACTCAAGATCTCCGTCGGCTCGGCGTTTCCGGTTGCCGACGCGAAGCACGCCGAGATCCGCGGCCGCGATGTGGCCACCGGCCTGCCGCGCAACGTCTCGATCTCCGGCGACGAGTTGCGCAAGGCAATGGACCCGCCACTGACGCGCATCGTCGCCGCCGTCCGCGCGACGCTCGACCGCTGCCCTCCGGAACTGGCCGGCGACCTGGTGAGCGGAGGCATCGTGCTCACCGGCGGAGGTGCCCTGCTGCGGGGGCTCAGTGCCCGGCTGGAGCATGAGCTCGGCGTGCCGGTGCACGTGGCCGAGCGCCCGCTGGACTCGGTGGTGCTGGGCACCGCCACCGTCGTCGAACACTTCGACCAGCTGCACAAGGTGGTCGTCGACGGCCACCGCCGTTAGCGAGGGTTCACCGTGGGCTTCGGCTGCCGGCGAAACAGGGTCCGGCCGTGCGGCGACTGACAAGACGGCAGCGGGTGGCGGCCCTGATACTCGCCGCGGTGGCGCTCGTGTTCATCACGCTCGACCTCGGCGGCGGCGCACTTCGCGACACGCATCAGGGCGTGCGCGGCGCGATGGGCTCCCTGTACCGCGGCACCGACGCGGTACTCGGCCCGGCCCGTCGCTGGCTCGAAGGGCTCCCCACGGCGGGGACGAACCAAGCCAAGATCGACCAGCTGCGCAGCGAGAACGCCCGGCTGCGCGGACGGATCGCGGCACTGCAGGCAGACCAGCGCAC
>DATFTS010000500.1:0-1602 GCA_035261645.1 Jatrophihabitans sp.
CCTGCTTCGGAGTGCACGTGCGTGTGCTCACCGATGTCGACGGCGCGCCTCTCGTCGTGCCGCAACGATCCCGAGTCCGAGTGAGGTGACGGCTGTGCCTGATCCACGAGTCCCGCTGCCCGAGCACGTCGAGCCGGCGACGCGAACCCACGTCGACTCCCGACTGCTGATCAACACCGGTGACGGCAAAGGGAAGTCGTCGGCGGCGTTCGGTGTGCTCGTGCGTGGTTGGGCGCGGGGCTGGCGGGTGGGCGTCGTGCAGTTCATGAAGAGCGGCAAGTGGCAAGCCGGCGAGACCAGGCTCGCCGAGCACCTCGGCATCGACTGGTGGACGCTCGGCGACGGATTCACCTGGGAGTCGAACGACCTGGACGAATCCGCCGCGAAGAACGTCCACGCGTGGCAGGTCGCACGCACGAAGCTGGCCTCCGGCGACTATGACCTGCTGATCCTCGACGAGCTCACCTACGTCGTGAACTACGGATGGGTGCCGGTGGACGAGATTGTCGAGGGCCTGGCGGGTCGCTGGCCGAAGACGAACGTCGTCATCACCGGGCGCGACGCGCCGCCGGAGCTGGTGGAGCTGGCGGATACGGTCACCGACATGCGTGTCGTCAAACACGCATATCAGCGCGGCATCCCGGGCCGGAAGGGGATCGAATACTGATCACGCCATCTGTTCGCACCCGTCACGAGGGCGGGCGTGAGCTGCCGCTGCTCGTCTGGCGATTCGACGAGCCGATGTCGGTTGCCTCGACCGCCTCCGCAGGGGGCGGACTCGGCCTGCGCCAATGGGTGATCAACGCCCAGGTGGCCCACGACTACAGCCGACGCGATCAGCACGCGCACGCCGCCGAGTTGGCTGCGGCGATGCAGCTGCCGGGCAGTGGCGTGGTGATGTTCACCGCTGCCGATGTGTGCCCCGATCGGCAGGCACACGACGGCGGCGTGGCCGTGTATGCGACGGTCGGCCTGACCCACCCGACATGGGCCGCTGATGCCGAGCCGCTACCCGCAGTAACGGCACCAGGCACGATCAACATCGTGGCCGTCGTCCCCGTTCGGCTGAGCGAGGCGGCCATGCTGAACGCGCTGTGCACCGCCACCGAGGCGAAGACCCAGGCGTTGCTCGCCGCGCACATCGAGGGAACCGGCACGCCGTCGGATGCGGTAACCATCGTCTGCCCGCAGGATGGCGCCCCCGTGCCGTTCGCGGGTCCGCGCTCGACGTGGGGTGCGCGGCTGGCCCGCGCAGTGCATCGAGCCGTTCTCGACGGCGCCTCCAGCCCAACCGCACAGGTGGCGCAGTGACCGGGCCGGATCTGCGCCACCACGGCGACATCGACGCGCTGCCCGGCTTGGTCGACCTGGCGGTGAACGTGCGCGCGGACGGGCCGCCGGCGTGGCTCGCGCAACGCCTTGCCGGCGTGGACCTCTCGCGCTATCCGAGTCAGGACGCGGCCGTGAAGGCGGTCGCGGCACGGCACGGACGAAGTCCGTCGGAGGTGTTGCTCACCGCCGGTGCCGCCGAGGCGCTCGTGCTGGTGGCGCGGGCATTGCAGCCGCGGCACCCGGTCGTCATCCACCCGCAGTTCACCGAGG
>DATFTS010000501.1:0-5397 GCA_035261645.1 Jatrophihabitans sp.
GCGGTGCAGGGTGGGGAACGCGTAGTGCATCGTGCGCAGCGCGCGCAGCGGCACCTCCGCGTGCACGGCCAGCGTCAGGATGCCCAGCAACTCGCCGGCGTAGGGCCCGACGACGGTCGCGCCCACGAGCACACCCCGATCAGCGTCCGCAACGACCTTGATGAAGCCGTCGTTGCCCGGCCCGTGGATCCAGCCGCGCGAGTTGGAGCTCAACGGCTGCGTGCCGGTGCGCACGTGCAGTCCCTTGTCCTGCGCCTGCTGCTCGGTCATCCCCACCCGTCCCACCTCCGGGTCGGTGAAGGTCGCCCAGGCCAGCCCGTGGTAGCCGCCGTACGGCTCGTCCTCGCCAAGCAGGTGCGCGGCCAGGACGCGCGCCTGCCAGACGGCGACGTGCGTGAACGCGCCGCGCCCGGTGATGTCGCCGACCGCGAACAGCCCCTCGACGCCGGCCACACGCATGTGCTCGTCGACGTCGAGGCTGCGCGCGCCACGGTCGAGGCCAATGGTCTCCAGCCCGATGTCCGAGAGGTTCGGGCGCCGTCCCGCTGCGACGAGCAGCTTCTCGCCGGTGGCCGTCGTCCCGTCGGACAGCGTGACGATCACGCCGTCTCCGCCGCGCGCAACTGACTGCACGGCGGCGCCGCGGTTGACGATGATGCCCTCGCGCTCGAACACGCTCTCGACGACGACCCGGGCTTCCGGCTCCTCCGGCAAGAGCAGGTTGGGCCCGCCCTCGACGACGGTGACCGCCGTGCCGAATCGGCTCATCCCCTGAGCCAGCTCGCAGCCCACCGCGCCGCCGCCGATCACCACCATCGAACGTGGGGCCACGCGCGAGCGCAGGATCTCGCGGTTCGTCCACACCGGCTCGTCGACACCACGGGGCAGGTCGGCCAGCCCGTCGATCCGCGGGATGGCGGGCGCCGTTCCCGTCGCCAGACAGACCGCGCCGGCCGTGTACGTCGTGTCCCCGACGGCGACGACGAACCGGCCATCGCCGTCACGGCCGGCCAACTGCCCTTCGCCACGCGCGAACTGCGCTCCCGTCGCGAGCAGCCGCTCGACCGCCACCTTGTCGTTCCAGTCGTCGGTCGCCTCCTCGCGGATCCGCCGCGCCACCTGGGAGAAGTCCGGCTCGTCGGACGCGTGCCCGGCCAACTTGTCGACCCGCCGCGACTCGGCCAGCACGTCGGCACCGCGCACGATCATCTTGGACGGGATGCAGCCGAAGTACGGACACTCGCCGCCGACGAGCCGGGACTCGACACCCAGCACGGCGCGGCCGGCAGAACCCATCTTCTGCGCAAGTTCCTCGCCGCCCGGCCCGAGCCCCAACACGATGAGATCGAAGTTCGCCACCCGCAGACCGTATCGGGGGTTCGGCCACAATGGACGGGTGAGCGAAATGCCGGAGGACGAGGCGCGGCCGGACAGCTTCTACGCCGCGGTGGGTGGCGAGCAGACTTTCCGCCGCCTGGTGGACGCCTTCTACGCCGGCGTCGCAGGCGATCCGGTGCTGCGTCCGCTCTATCCAGAGGACGATCTCGGCCCGGCCGCCGACCGGCTGCGGATGTTCTTGATCCAGTACTGGGGCGGTCCGAGGACCTACTCCGAGCAGCGTGGCCACCCGAGGCTGCGCATGCGGCATGCGCCGTTCGCGATCGGGGTTGCGGCCCGGGACGCCTGGCTACGGCACATGCGCGCCGCGCTGGACGGCCTGCAACTGCCGCCGGCCTACGACGCCACCCTGTGGAGCTATCTGCGGTCGGCGGCAGATTCGATGCGCAACCTGCCCGGCTGATCGACATCCCGGTCGGGCACAATCGCAGTCGTGACCAAAAGCGCTTTCAGCCCGCCTCCGTGGTGGGCGTCGGCGGTGTTCTACCAGGTCTATCCGCGCAGCTTCGCGGACGGGAACGGCGACGGCACCGGCGATCTGATCGGACTGCGCAACCGGCTGGACTATCTCGCCGAGCTAGGCGTGGACGCGCTGTGGCTCTCGCCGTTCTACCGCTCGCCGATGACCGACGGCGGCTATGACGTCGCCGACCCCTGTGACGTCGACCCGCTGTTCGGCACGCTTGACGACTTCAAGGCCTTGCTGGCCGATGCGCACGAGCGCGGCATGCGCGTGACGATCGACGTCGTGCCGAACCACTTGTCCGACCAGCACGTCTGGTTCCAGCAGGCGCTGGCTGCCGAGCCGGGCTCGCCGGAGCGGGCACGCTTCATCTTCCGGCCGGGCCGCGGCGCGAACGGCGAACTGCCGCCGAACAACTGGCCGTCCATGTTCGGCGGGTCGGCGTGGACGCGGGTGCCAGACGGTGAGTGGTATCTGCACCTGTTCGCAGCCGAGCAGCCCGACCTGGACTGGACCAATCCCGAGGTGCCGGCCGAGTTCGCGCGCATCCTGCGGTTCTGGCTGGACCTGGGTGTGGACGGGTTCCGCATCGACGTCGCCCACGGCATGGCCAAGGAACCGGGCCTGCCGGACATGGACCTCGCGCTCATCCCGGCGCGCGAGCAGGGCGCGCACATGCCCAACGCCTTGGACCTGCGCTTCGACCGCGACGCGGTGCTCGACTACCACGGCGCGTTCCGTCGCATCCTCGACTCCTATCCCGGTGATCGGATGGCTGTCGGCGAGGCGTGGGTGGCCGACCCGGTGCGGCTCGCGCGCTACGTCTCCCCCGGCAAGCTGAACCTCACGTTCAACTTCGAACTCGTCCAGGCCGATTGGGGTGCGCAGCAGTTCGAGAGCGCGATCGAGCGCTCGCTGCAGGCGATGCTCGCCGTCGGCGCACCCTGCACGTGGGTGCTGGCCAACCACGACGTCGACCGGACGGTCACGCGCTACGGCGGCGGGGCGCGGGGCGTCGCCCGGGCACGCGCGGCCGCGCTGGTGCAGCTGTCGCTGCCCGGAGCCGCGTACATCTACAACGGCGACGAGCTGGGCCTGCCGAACGTCGACTTGCCCGACGCGGCCCTACAAGACCCGGCGTGGGAGCGCACCGGGCACAAGGTCCGTGGCCGCGACGGCGAGCGGGTTCCCACGCCGTGGTCGGGTGGCGAGCCGCCGTACGGGTTCAGCAGCGCGCAACAGACGTGGCTGCCGATGCCGAAGGGCTGGGCGCACCTCACCGTCGAGGCCGAGGAAGCCGACCCGGCGTCGACGCTGCAGCTCTATCGCAGCACCCTGCAACTGCGCCGCAAGCTCCCGTCGCTGCTCGCCAGCCCGCTGGAGTGGCTGCCGGCTCCCGAGGGCTGCCTCGCATACCGGCGCGGCGAGATCACCGTCGTGCTGAACGCCGGTTCGGCCTCCGTCCCGCTGCCGGCCGGCGAGCTGGTGCACGCCTCCGGACCGGTCGGGCCGGAGCTTCCCGCGGATACCTGCGTCTGGCTGCGCAGCTGACCCAACCGACCGTCATCGGAAGGCCACCCACGCTTCGCGCTGCAGCGACGCGATGTCGTCGGCTTGAAGTCCTGAGGACGACATCGTCCACAACTGGTCGCCGATGACAAGCGTGCGGGAGATGCCGCTGTTATAGCCGCCTGTCGTGGTGACGGCCGGATTGCGGACGATGCCGAGCACGCTGAGGTCGTGCGCGCCGACGTGAATCGCGATGGCGGCGCCCGACTGCGCCGGATCCCATGAGTCGATGGGCACCACCGCAAGACTGGTCGCCGGCCAGTAGAGGAAGGCGTGCGGATCGATGGGCGTCTCGGACGGGCTGTGTGCGCGGGTGACGCGGGCCAGCCGGGTCGGCTCGGCCGGGTTCGTCACATCGAACAGGGACACCTGCAGGCCGGTCACCCTGCTTGCCGAGTCGACGTTCTGGCCTACGCCCAGTAGCCGACCATCGGGCAGCGGGTGCAGGTAGTCGGAGTAGCCCGTGATCGTCAGCTCGCCGGCTGTGCGCGGGTGGGCTGGGTCGTGCAGGTCGACGACGTAGAGCGGGTCGACCGAGCGGAACGTCACCACATAACCAAGCGGCCCAAGGAAGCGAACGGCGTGCACCTGCTCGCCGCGGCCCAAGCCGCCGACGTGTCCCTCGACGGCGAGAGTCTTCGGATCGAGGGTGTACACCGAGGTGTCGTTCGACCCACCGCTCGTCGGTGCACCGCTCATGACGCCTGATCCGCCTGCGGCCGATGTCGTCGGCGCGTCGACCGGCATCGGCATCGGCACCGGCCCGCCGAAGTAGCCGGGCCAGTGCGTCGTGACGACCCGCAGCGTGTCGGCGTACTCGGACATCGAGTACGAGTTGAGCAGGGTGCCCGGCACTCTGCCCGACCCGACATAGCGCGGCTTGCCGGACCCGGAGATGTCGAAGCGATGCAGTTGCGTCGCTGCAGATCGCGCGCCGTACTGCGGACCGGCGACGTAGAGGCTGGTCGCGCTGGCGTACACGGTGGCGCCGTCGGCGGCGACCGAGATCGGTTCGGTGTCCTGGAGGTCGCCGGTCAGGTCGACGGTGAAGACGGTGAGCATCGAGGTGCCGGTGTAGTGCGCCGGGTGGCGGACGCTGGTACACGGCACCGACTGCTCTGTTGCGCCGCCGGCGGACGTGACGCTGAACGTCGGCTGCCATGCGCTCAACGGCGCATGGCTGACGATAGAGCGGTTGCGGGCGGTGCGCTGCTCGTTGGTCGAGCGGTCCGGCAGCATCGGGAAGCTGAGCTGCGGGCCGGACTGCACGACCAGCCGCGCCGTGTGCCCCACCATCCGGGCGTCGACGTAGCCGCCTGAGGTGTGGAGCGTGTCGAGGACGCGCGCTGGCCCGGCGATGTCGACCAGCAGGAAGGTGCTGCCCGTGCCGGACATTCGCGGGTAGGCGTAAACGACGGGGCCGCCTGAGTAGTCGTTGCCGAGCAGGACGAGAACGCGGCTGCCGGACATCAGCAGCTCGGCGCTCTGCGCGCCGGCGTACATCGACAGGTCGAGCGTGCCGGTGATTTTGTGTTCTGGCACGTCGACGATGCGGAGCACGGCGTTGCTGATCGAGACGATGCGCCGTCCATCCGTTTCCACGACGTCCGGTTCGCCGACCCCAACTTCTTGCACGTTGGTGCCGGAGTGATCAGGCGCGGACGTGGCGGAGCCGGCGCCGTTGGCCGCAGCACTCGCGGGGATGGCCGCCACGGGACCACGTAGGGCAGCGCCGCTGGCCACGCCGTAGCCCATCGAGCCGCCGGCCAGCCCGTACGGACCCACCTGTGCTGCAGTGTGACCGCGTAGTCCGGCAAGCAGCGAGTCGCACGAGGTGTACGCGACGAGTGCCATGTTTGCCGGGGCCGGCGTCGAGGTCCCGACGGGTGGCTTGCCCGGAGTGGGGTGCGTGTTGAGGCGCTGCGCGCTGTTGCTGTCTCGGACCGCCAGAACGACAGCGGTGCCGA
>DATFTS010000502.1:0-2408 GCA_035261645.1 Jatrophihabitans sp.
TGGCAAACGGCGCCGGTGGGACGGCCGTCAATGACGCCGGTGGACCGGTGGCCGGTGCACCCGGCGTCAACTACAACGGGGCCGGGTCGTTGGGTGGCGGCACCGGCGGCTCTGGTGGTTCAGGCGGGACGGGTGGGACGAAGGGTGGCGGCGGTTCGGGGGGTCGCGGCGGATCCGCCGGTTCGGGTGGCTCGGGCGGTGGCTCCGGCGGCAGCGCCACAGGCGGAATCAGGGCGGGCAGCTGCGCCGGCTTCAAGAACGGCACCGGCATCACCAGCTCCACGATCACCATTGCGAACGTCGCCGACCTGAGCGGGCCGGTGCCCGGGCTGTTCAAGTCGGCGCAGGCGGCGGTCACGGCCTATGTCGCGTACTTCAACTCCACGTCCAGCATCTGCGGGCGCAAGCTGAAGCTGGTCGGACTCGACAGCGGCACCTCCGAGAGCGGCGACCAGCAGGCGTCGCAGACCGCATGCGGATCCGCGTTTGCGATGGTCGGCTCGATGGGCGCGTTCGACGCCGGGGGAGCGAGCACGGTGACCCAGTGTGGGATCCCGGACATTCGCGCCGCGTCCACCGAGACCGCGAGGCAGAAGGCACCCGTGACGTTCGGCGCGTACTCGCTGGCCACGTCCGAGATCCCGACGTCGCCGTTCACCTACTTCAAGTCGCTGGGCGGTGCGTACAAGAACGCCGCATTCGTCTACCTCAACGCGGGCGCGTCCAGCCTCAACGCCGACAGCTTCATCGCCGGCGAGAAGAAGATGGGTTTCAACTTCAAGGACAAGATCGCTATCGATGTGACGTCCGTGCCCAACTACAACGGGTACGCCACCCAGCTCAAGAGCGACGGGATCCAGTACGTCCAGTACATCGGCGCCTTCCAGTACGCGCAGAAGTTGAAGGAGGCGATGTACCAGCAGGGTTACAACCCGATCTTCGTGATGGACCCGACCGCGTACGACGCGAACTACGTCGCCGCAGGCAAGCCGGTCGATCGCACCTACGTCTTCATCGCGGGCCCGCTGTTCGAAGAGGCCAACCGCAACCCACAGCTGGCCGCCTACATCAACTGGCTCAACCGCACGTCCGGCGGCGTCCCCACCTTCTTCGGCACGTACGCCTGGACGGCGGCTGCGCTGTTCACCCAGATCGCGGTGCAACTCGGCGGCAAGCTCACCCGCAGCGCGATGGTTGCCGCGCTGCAGCAGGTGCACGGTTACACGGATCAGAACATGACCCCCGCCATGGACGTGGGCGGCAAGCACACGCCGAAGTGCCTTTCGGTGATTCAGCTGCAGAACGGGCACTGGGTGCGCAAGACGCCGTACCCGTACACGTGTGGCAGCTACGTCAACAGCGGCGTCGGAGGGTAGCGCCGTGGTCGAGTTCCTCTCCTACACGATTGCCGGCCTGTTCATCGGCGCGGCGTACGCGATCGCGGCCTCCGGACTGGTGCTGACCTACACGACGACGCGGGTATTCAACCTCGCGCACGGCGCGATCAGCATGGTGATGGCCTACCTGTACTGGCAGCTGCATGTACGCAGCGGGCTGTCGGCGTGGTTGTCGGTCGTGCTGATCCTGTTCGTCGTGGCACCCGTGCTCGGTGTCGTCCTCGAGAAGTTCATCATGCGTGGGCTCGGTGATGCGCCGGTCAGTGTGAGCCTGGTGGTCACTCTCGGCCTGTTCATGTTCTTCATCGGCATCGCGCAACAGTTCTGGCCCGCGGACGCCTTCCGCAGCGTCGACTACTTCTTCGGCTCGGACGCGGTCGACGTGCTCGGCGTGCACGTGCTCGACCACTACATCCTGACGATCGTCGTCTCGGCGGTCGTGGCCGGCGCGCTGTACGTCCTGCTCAACCGCACCCGGATCGGTACGGCGATGCGCGCGGCCGTCGACAACCGCGAGCTGCTCGAGCTGTTCGGCGCCAACGCGCGGCGGGTGTCGGTGCTCAGCTGGATCGTCGGCTGCCAGCTCGCCGCACTCGCCGGGCTTTTGCTCGTGGCCTACACCGGCTTGGACTACTACACGCTCACCTTCCTGGTCATCAGCGCATTCGCGGCCGCGATGCTGGGGCGGTTGCGCAGCCTCCCGCTCACCTTCGCCGGCGCGATCGTGCTCGGCCTGGCCACCGAGTACGTCCAGGGATACGTGCACGGCAGCGCCTACATCCAGACCGGCATCCAGAGCTCGCTGCCCACGTTCCTGCTGTTCGCCATCCTGATCTTCGTGCCGCAGGTCCGGCTACGCGTCGGACAAGTGAAGGGCATCCTCGCCGCAAACGTCCCGTCGATGCGCCGCAGCCTCGCCTGCGGGTTGGCGCTGCTGGCTGCGTCGGTGCTCGTGATGCAGTTCCTCGGCGGCGTCGACATGGGCCGCTTCGGCAACGCGGCGGCTTTCGC
>DATFTS010000503.1:0-8197 GCA_035261645.1 Jatrophihabitans sp.
GCCGACCTGCGCAACGCCCGGCTGATCGGTGCCGATCTACGGGGAGCCGACCTGCGCGGGGCAGACTTGCTCGGCGCCGATCTGCGCGACGCGGACGTGCGCGGCGCGAAACTCACCGACTGCCTATTCGTCAGCCAGTCGCAGGTCACGGCCGCCACCGGCGATCGCTCGACCCGGCTTCCCGCGCGCCTGACGCGCCCTGCGCACTGGGCGTGAGGCGCCGGGCTCAGGCGTTGGCCACCAACTCGTTGCAGAAGTAGGCATGCACGCGAAGATCGCCGGTGAGCTCGGGGTGGAACGAGGTCGCGAGCAGGTTGCCCTGTCGCACCGCGACCACGTGCTCGCCGGGCGTCCCCGGATCGACCAGGCCGATCGGCTGGGCATTCGGCCCGACCTTCTCGACCCACGGCGCGCGGATGAAGACGGCGCGCACCGGCCCGCCAGTCAGTCCCTCGATGTTGACGTCCTCCTCGAACGAGTCGACCTGCCTGCCGAATGCGTTGCGGCGCACCGTGATGTCGATGCCGCCGAAGGTGTCCTCGAGCGGCGAACCGCCAGCGTCGACCCGGTCGGCGAGCAGGATCATCCCGGCGCAGGATCCGTAGACCGGCAGCCCCTCCCCGATGCGCGTCCGGATCGGCTCCAGCAGCTCGAATACCTTGGCGAGCTTGATCATCGTCGTCGACTCCCCGCCCGGGATCACCAGGCCGTCGACCTTGTCCAGCTCACGCTGCCGGCGGACCGTGACCGGCTCGGCTCCAGCGGCCGCGAGGGCATGCAGGTGCTCGCGCACGTCTCCTTGCAGTGCAAGCACGCCGACCTTCATCACAAGCTCCCAGGGTAGTCGCGGCGGTCAGGAGACCAGGCCACGCAACTCTTCGACGGCGGTCTCGAGACGATTGATCGCGAGCGAGACCTCTTCGTTGCGGCCCGGCTGCAGGCCGATCCGAATAAGGTTGCGCGCCAGCACGCTCGGCTTGAGCCCGAGATAGACGGCGCGGCGTTCCAGGGCATCGACCTCAAGCGTGTCAAGGCGCACGGAGTAGACCATCGAGACGCCCGCGCGCCGTCGACTACCACGGACCTTGAGGCCCTGCTCGACCGCCGCGTCATAGGCCTCCATCTCGGCCAGTTCGCGTTTGACCGCCGCGATCGCGAGTGCTCGTCCTTCTGTCATGGCTCGGACGCTAGGACGCGGCAGTGACAGTTCTGCGGCGCTGTCCACATGCCCGGGGTCGCCCAGCAGGCTTGGGGGTATATGTGCTCGAGAATGTCCTACGCGTGTCCGACATTCTCCAGCACACATACACCGCGTCCGGACGCGTCCTACGAGCGTCCGACATTCTGCCGCGGACATACCCGCCTCCGGACACGTCCGACGCGCGTCGGCGGACCATGCCCGTGGCCGGTTGGCGGCGCTTCGGCTACCAGCCGCGCTGCGCCAGGCGGTGCGGCTGGGGGATGTCGTCGACGTTGATGCCGACCATCGCCTCGCCAAGCCCGCGGGAGACCTTGGCGATCACGTCCGGGTCGTCGAAGAACGTGGTCGCCTTCACGATCGCCTCGGCCCGCTGTGCCGGGTTGCCGGACTTGAAGATGCCCGAGCCCACGAACACGCCCTCGGCGCCCAGCTGCATCATCATGGCCGCGTCGGCCGGCGTCGCGATGCCGCCTGCGGTGAACAGCACCACCGGCAGCTTGCCGGCACGGGCCACCTCGACGACCAGCTCGTACGGCGCCTGCAGCTCCTTCGCAGCAGCGAAGAGCTCGTCGGCCGGCAGGCTCTGCAGGCGGCGGATCTCGTCGCGGATCGTGCGCATGTGCGTGACCGCGTTGGAGACGTCGCCGGTGCCGGCCTCACCCTTGGAGCGGATCATCGCCGCACCTTCGGTGATGCGACGCAGTGCCTCGCCCAGGTTCGTAGCACCACAGACGAAGGGCACTGTGAACGCCCACTTGTCGATGTGGTGGGTGTAATCGGCCGGGGTCAGGACCTCGGACTCGTCGACGTAGTCGACACCGAGCGACTGCAGCACCTGCGCCTCGACGAAGTGGCCGATGCGTGCCTTCGCCATCACTGGGATGGAGACGGCGCCGACGATGCCCTCGATCATGTCCGGATCGCTCATCCGGGCGACGCCACCCTGTGCCCGGATGTCGGCGGGCACCCGCTCGAGGGCCATCACGGCGACAGCGCCGGCGTCCTCGGCGATCTTCGCCTGCTCGGCGGTGACGACGTCCATAATGACGCCGCCCTTGAGCATTTCGGCCATGCCGCGCTTCACGCGCGCAGTGCCGACAAAGTGCGGCTCGGGAACAGAGTGGTGTTCGGACATGGCCCCGATTCTACGGGCCAGCGGCCGTCCTTCCGACGGCCCGGGCCAGACCGAAGGACATCGGGTGGCCTGCCACTCAGCGGCTGTGAACGGCGATCCCCTTCCGGATCAGCACCACCCAGGTGTTGCCCGGCGCCAGCGGAATCGTGTGCCCGTTGTAGCTCTTGAACGTCGTGCCGTCGGTGAGGTGCGGGCGCGACCAGACGCCGTTGATGCGCTTGCCCTGCCGGAATATGGCGACACCGCCGTTACCGACCGTGAACGTGAACTGCGACGGGTTGCCGAGCACGTCGCGGTCCTGCGGGTGGGAGACGACTACGCACTCCTGCACGATCACGTTCGTGGCAGTGACGAGCTTGCCGTCTGCCGCGCGCTGCTGCACTCCGTTGATGTAACGGATGTACTTGCCCAGCTTGCTGCTGTAGCGGAACTCCACCGGAGTGCCGTTGCTGTACGAACCCGTCACCACGGTCTGCATGTCGTTGCCCGGCTTGGCCGGTAGGCCGGTGATCGTCGGGCTGAAGGTCCAGCCGATGTTCTTCGGCGCGGGCGTGTGCACCGCCTTCGCGACCTTGGCCAGGTTCAGCGCAAGGTTGATGTAGCTGGACTCGGGACGGTTGACCCGGAAGTAGAACGGCCGGCCGGCGTCGTTGCTCCACGCGTTCAACCCGGCCTGCTTCACCCGTGGCAGCGAGTCGTGCGCGCCGCCGGAGAACGCCTCGGTGATCTTGCCGTACTGCAGCAGCAGGTCCGGGTCGCTGGGCCTGGTGCTGCGCACGTAGCCGGCGATCGGCTTGTTGGTGCCGAAGATCGCGGCCAGCCGGGTCAGCCCGCCTTCGACCGCCTCGATGTAGACGATGTCGGCGAGGTCGATGCTGCGCTGCGGACGCCCCGGCGCTGTGTCGTCGATCTTGACGGCGATCGTGGGGCTCTTAGGCACCGGTCCGATGCCAGTGAACGGGTTCTTCGGCGCAGGCGGCGGCGGTGGCGTGGATGCCGGCGTCGTCGGCGTCGTGGGTGGCGCCGTCGTCGGCGGCGCCTTGTGACTGCCGCCACTGCAGGCGGCGGTTGCCAGCAGCGCGGTCGCGGTGACCGTCGCGATCACCGTGTGCCGGGTGCGGCTCATGTGTGCTCCTCTTCCGTGGTTGGGGACTCGGTCGTCGCGACGGGGACGGACGCGCGAGGCGTCGGACGAGCCGGTGCGGGACGGGTCGGCACCGTGTCGTCGATGTCGAAGAACTGGGGCATCGGACGCCGGCCGGCCATCCGGAACAACCGCGGCAGCCGACCCGCGCGCAGCGACCGGGTGTCGCGGACCGCGTCGTTGTAGAAGCGGCGCGCGATCAGGACTCGCGCGGCCGCTTCCTGCAGTTCGGCGCCGGCGTCCGGGCGCAGCGGGCCGGGAAGAAGGGCGAGCTCGGCCAGTGCCCGGCCGACGGCGTTCTCGAGACGCCCGCGCTCGGCGTCGCGCAACGGCGTGTTCAGTGCCCGCTTGGCTACCTCGTCATAGCCAGCCCGAAGCATGTCCGGCACACCGCTGTCCGGCGACTCCGCGACGTGTTGCAGCGCCGCGGCACGACGCACCAGCTGAGCGTCCATGGCGGCCTGCGCAGCATCCACCCGGGCATGGAGGCGGTCGAGACGGGTGAGCGTGAACGTGAACCACATCGTCAGCAGCACGGCCACCACGACGGCAAAGACCAGCCAACCGACGGGAAGCACTGCACGACTCTAGGCGAGGCGCCTAAGTGATCAGCCCGACACGCCTGCTCCGGCGATCGCCAGCTCGTACACGCGCAAGACCTCGGCGACGATCACGTCCCAGTCGTAGGGCGCCACGGCGTCTGCGCCCTCGGCGACCAGGTGCTCTTGCAGCACCGCGTCGTCCAGCACGGCGCCGAGCGCTTCGGCCAGCGCGCCGGCGTCGCCGGTCGGGAAGAGTCGACCGGCCCGCCCGCCGCCCAGGACCCGCCGGAACGCCTCCAGGTCACTGGCCACGATGGCGGCGCGGGCGGCCATCGCCTCCAACAGGATCACGCCGAAGCTCTCCTGGCCGGTGTTCGGCGCACAGTAGACGTCGACGCTGCGCAGCATGCGTGCCTTGTCGTCCTCGCTCACTTGGCCGAGCAGATCGATGCGTTCGGCGACGTGCGACGGTAGCCCGGCGAGGAACTCGTCGGCGTCACCACGCCCGGCCACCAGCAGCCGCAGCTCGCGCCGCTGCGGCGCCAGGATCTCGAGCGCGTCCACGAGCACGTCCATGCCCTTGCGCGGCTCCTCGTAGCGGCCGATGAAGCCGATCGTGCCGCCCTCGCGCGGGAAGCCGTCGAACGGCTCAGCGTCGCGGTAGCGCGCGATGGCCACCCCGTTCGGGATGACGACCGCATCGCCGCCGAGGTGCTCGACGATCACCTTCCGTGCGGCCGGCGACACCGCGATGCGTCCGGTGATCTTCTCCAGAAACGGCTGCAGCACGGTGTCGAACATGGAGAGGAATCGCGAGCGCACTGTGGCCGCGTGGAACGTCGCGACCAGCGGCCCGTCATGGATCATGCAGGTGAGCAGCGACAGGCTGGGCGGAGCCGGCTCGTGCACGTGCACGACGTCGAAGTCGCCGTCACGCAACCAGCGGCGCACGCGTGCTGCCGACACGACGCCGAACTGCAGTCGCGCGATCGAGCCGTTGTACGGAATCGGCACGGCCTTGCCTGCCGTCACAACGTAGGACGGCAACCCGGGTGTGTTGTCGTCTCCCGGGGCGAGGACGGAGACGGTGTGCCCGAGCTCGAGGAGCTTTTCGGCGAGGTCGCGCACGTGCGCCTGCACTCCGCCGGGGATGTCCCAGGAGTACGGACAGACGATGCCGATTCGCATGACTCAAGGGTCCCGTCGAGGGGTCAGGTCCGCCAACCACAGCCGCTGCAGCATGTGCCAATCGGCGGGCCGCTTCGCGATCCCTTCGGCGAACAGGTCGGCGATCCGCTGCGTACCGAAGCTGACCCGATCGCGCAGGCGTCCGTCGGGTAGTTCGATCGGTGCGCTGATGCTGTGCCCCCACCCGTCGTCACCGACGAAGAACGAGTGCACCGCGTGCAACGACGCGCCTGTGGTGGCCGCGAGCAGAGCCGGGCCGGGCGGCATCTTCGTCGGCTCGCCGAAGAACGTGACCTCGATGCCATTGCGGGAAAGATCTCGGTCGGCCAGCAGGCACACGACGCGGTTGGCGCGCAGCCGTTCGGCCAACACCTCCATCGGCGGTCGATGTGAGCCGGTCAGCGCAATGACCTCCATGCCGATGCTCTCGCGGTAGGCCACGAACCGGTCGAATACGGACTCCGGCCGCAGCCGCTCGGCCACCGTGGTGAACGGGCCGCTGTGACTGACGAGCCAGATCCCCGACGCGTCCCAGTTGCCCGAGTGCGGCAGCGCGAGGACGACGCCCTTGCCCCGCTCGAGCCCGGCGTTGAGATTTTCGACGCCGGTCATGTTGTCGTTGAAGCTCGCGGCCACCGCGGCGTGGTCCATCGCCTCGAGGCGGAACGTCTCGAGCCAGTACCGCGCGTAAGAGCGCAGTGCCTCGCTGACCAGTGCGTCCATCCGCAGGTCGGACATGCCTGGGCCGACGACGCGGCGCAGGTTCTTGCGTAGCTGGCGGGTACCCGGGCCGTTGCGGACCGTCGCGGCGTCGGCGAACGCGCGGAACGCTCGCTCGGACATGCCCTGCGGCATGGACTTCACGAACGCCCAGCCGGTCGTGTAGCCGAACCCTAAGGTGCGGTCGCGCGCAGAGGCGATGACCGACATGGGTCAGGCGTCCGCGGCTTGTCGGGCCCGCGACTGCACATAGACCGTGGCAAGGCGCTGCGCCACGGTGATCGTCGAGGCCGCGACCAGCACCCATAGGGCGATGGGCAGGACGTAGGGCACGTGGTAGCCCGGCAGCCCGGTGAGCCCGGTGCCCACCAACGCGATGATCAGTCGCTCGGCACGTTCGGCGAAGCCGACCGTGGCGCTCAACCCGACGGCTTCGGCGCGCGCCCTGATGTAGGACGTCAGGGAGCCGAGAATCAGGCACAGCAGCGCCGCCAGCAGGATCCATTTCTGCCCGTGCAGGACGAAGTACCAGCCGATCGCGGCGAACACCGCGGCGTCGGCGATGCGATCGCAGGTCGAGTCGAGGACGGCGCCGAACACCGTCCCTCCCCCGCGGGCGCGCGCCACGGCACCGTCGACGATGTCGAGCATCACGAACGCCCAGATGAGCAAGGTGCCAGCAAAGAACCAGCCGCGCGGGAAGAAGATCAGTGCGCTTGCGACAGCGCCCACCGTCCCGAAAACCGTGATGGCGTCGGGCGTGACACCGGCGCGGGCGAGCCGCGCGCCCAGCGGCGTCATCGCGCGTGAGATCGCGGCGCGGGCGTGGATGTTGAGCACGCTGGCGGGGACTTCCTTCTCGTAATGGTCGTCAACTGGTCGGCTCACGATATCCGCCGCCCCACACGGGCCCGCCCGCCGATCGACACGCGCCCGCCCACCGATCGACACGGGACACCCACCGATGTTCGGCTTGCGCTTGTCCGCTTGCAGCGCTTGGGTGTCGAATGCCTGAAGCGGTGTGTTTACCAGCCCAGGCATGACGCGACGACGAACGTGACGAGGTGCGGGTATGTCGAACAAGAAGGCCGCCACCAAGACCTCGACGGCCTTGTTCCCGACAGCTGACCGGCCCGAGAAGATTCGCAACGTCGCCCTGGTCGGCCACTCCGCCGCCGGTAAGACGACGCTTGTCGAAGCGTTGCTGGCGGCCACCGGCACGATCGCGCGCGCCGGCTCGGTCGCAGAGGGCAACACCGTCAGCGACAGCGACCCGGTGGAGGTCGCCCAGCAACGGTCGGTAGCGCTCGCGGTGTGCCCGCTGGAATGGGACGGCGTCGTCATCAACCTGCTCGATACTCCGGGCTACCCCGACTTCACCGGTGAGTTGCGCGCCGGACTGCGCGCTGCCGACGGTGCGCTGTTCGTCGTTTCCGCAGCCGAGGACGTCGATCCGATCACCGTTTCCCTCTGGGAGGAGTGCGCCGCGTTGGGCATGCCGCGCGCGGTGGTGATCACCAAGCTGAACGCCCCGCGCGCCGATTACCCCGCCGCCATCGCGGCCTGCCAACGCGTCTTCGGCGGATCGGACGGGCAGGCGGTGCTGCCGCTCTACGTACCCGACGGCGACTCCTCGCTCATCGGGCTGCTGACGAAGAACCGCTACGACTACTCCGGGGGCTTCCCGCCCAGCGAAGTCGCGGCCGGCGAGGTCGATGTGGACGAGCCGCGCGGGGCCTTGATCGAGGCCATCATCAACAACAGCGAGGACGAGACGCTGCTGGACCGCTACCTCTCGGGTGAGGAGCTCGGCCTCGACGTACTCATCGACGACCTCGAGACCGCCGTTGCGCGCGGCACGTTCTATCCGGTGTTGCCGGTGTGCTCGGACACCGGGCTCGGCCTGGCCGAGCTGCTCGAGGTGCTGTCCGGCGGGTTCCCCTCGCCGACGGAGATGGATCTGCCCGAGACGCAGGCGCTCTACGGCATCGACACGAAGGTGAACGAGTGCAACCCAGCCGGCCCGTTGCTGGCCGAGGTGGTGCGCACGACCGTCGACCCCTACCTCGGCCGGCTGTCGGTGCTGCGGTTGTTCTCGGGCACGCTCACGCCGGAGACGGCGATCCACATCTCCGGACATGGCGGCGAGGCACGCGGGCACCCCGATCACGACGCGGACGAGCGCGTCACCCAGATCTTCTCGCCGCTGGGTTCGCAGCTGCGCCCGATCGAGCGGGCGATCGCCGGCGACGTCTGCGCGGTGGGGC
>DATFTS010000504.1:0-4175 GCA_035261645.1 Jatrophihabitans sp.
CAGAACGCTGGGCGACCTGCGCGCATCAGGGCACGTCCACCGCTCGGTCAAGACAGAGATCCGGCAAAACCTCATCAACCGCCTCGCGGCAGGCGAGCCGTCGCTGCCCGGCATCGTCGGGTTCCAGGACACCGTGGTGCCGGAGATCGAGCGCGCGCTGCTCGCCGGCCACGACATCGTGCTGCTCGGTGAGCGCGGGCAGGGCAAGACGCGCGTGATCCGCACGCTGGTCGGGCTGCTGGACGAGTGGACTCCTGTGGTCGCCGGCTGTGAGATCAACGATCACCCGTACGCGCCCATCTGCGTCCGGTGCCGGCAGCTCGTCGCCACGAACGGTGACGACACCGCCGTCACATGGAAGCACCGCACCGAGCGCTACGGCGAGAAGCTGGCAACCCCGGACACGAGCGTCGGTGACCTCATCGGCGACATCGACCCGATCAAGGTCGCCGAAGGCCGCACGCTGGGCGATCCCGAAACCGTCCACTACGGCCTGGTTCCCCGCACCAACCGCGGCATCTTCGCCGTCAACGAACTTCCCGACCTCGCCGAGCGCATCCAGGTCGCGCTGCTCAACGTGCTGGAGGAGCGGGACATCCAGGTTCGCGGCTACCAGCTGCGACTGCCACTGGACCTGCTGGTCGTTGTCAGCGCGAACCCGGAGGACTACACCAACCGTGGCCGGATCATCACCCCGCTGAAGGACCGCTTCGGCGCCGAGGTCCGCACGCACTACCCGCTCGAGCTCACCGACGAGCTGACACTCATCGCGCAGGAGTCGGCGGTGCTGTGGTCCGATACCGATCACGCCGCGCCGCTCGTCCCCACCCACCTGCTTGAGGTGCTCGGCCGGTTCGCGCGCAACGTCCGCGACGCGCCGCAGGTTGATCAGCGCTCGGGCGTCTCGGCCCGGTTCGCGATCGCCGCCGTCGAGACGGTAGCCGCGGCAGCCGTCCGCCGTGCCGCCCTGACGAATGAGCAGGCGGCTGTGGCGCGGGTATGTGACCTGCCTGCGGTCATCCCCGCTTCGCGCGGCAAGGTCGAGTTCGACGACGCCGACGAGGGTCGCGAGTTCGAGGTGCTCGAACACTTGCTGCGTCGCGCGATCGTCGAGACCTACCGCTCGCGACTGGCCGGAATGGACCTCCGGCCGCTGCAGGAGCGCTTCGACGGCGGGCTGACGGTCACCACCGGCGACTCCGTGCCGGCCCCCGAGCTGCTCAGCCAGCTGGGCCCGGTGCCGGTGCTGTCCGGGCTGCTCGACCGGCTCGAGCCGGACGGCGTCGGTGAGGGGCCGACCGCCGTCGGACTGGCCGCGGCAGTCGTCGAGTTCGCGCTCGAAGGGCTCTACCTGAACCGCCGACTGGCCAAGGACACCGACGGAGCGCGCACCGTCTACGGCGCCTGAAGATCGTCGCTTCCGCAGTCCCGGTTTGCATCCGTCCGCGCCGCTAACGGGCGAATTAGCGGCACCTGCGGTTGCAAACCAGCGATCAACTTCTAGACTCCGCCTGGAATCGTCCGCTACTGGGCGCCGGCGGAAGATCGATTCCCCGGCCGCAGGCGCCCGCGATGGGGGGCGTTGTGACCGTTACGTACAAGAGCCTGGCGTGGACCCGTACCCATTGGCAGGGCGTCCGCGACGGCTACAACGTGCCAAAGGGCGCCGCGCGAGTCAGCGTCGGTGACGCGCTCGACAAGTACCACAAGAACCGCCTGAAGAGCCCCGAGGCAGGCATCGCCGCCGCGAACGAACTGCTCAAGACGCTGGACGCGTACCAAACCGCACTAAAGAAGGCGAAGCCGAAGCACACCGGCGCGAAGGAAGAGAAGTACAAGGAACTGGACGCGCGAATTGCCAGGATCCTCTACATCAACGTCCAGCAGGACCGGAAGGTCTACAACGACATGATCGCGCGCGCCAAGAGCTACAGCGCGCATCACGCGGCCGCGAGCCGCGAACTGCAACAGGCCGCGGGCGAATTCATCAACTGGAAGAAGCGCGCCGAGCACGAAGAACAGGAGGCCGAGGAGGAAGAGGGCACGAGCGGGAGCGGCGAACGCACGTTCACCCCCAGCAACGCGCGTAAGGCCAAGGTGGCCTTCGGCGTGCTCGTCGACGACCTGCAGACCCTCGAGGCGATGGGCGGCAAGATCACCGAGCAGCACTACAAGGCGCTGAACGGAGCGGTGCGCCAACTGGCCGGTGACAACTGGTACGAGGGTGCGATCAACTCGCTCATCCGGGTGATGACGAAGGACCTCCCGGCCAGCCTCTGAAGCCCGGCCCGCCCGTTCTCGTCGCGGAGTAGTTTCGATCGGGTGACCTTCCGCTACGGTGCCTGGCACGGCGGCCCTGATCCACTCGAGCCGCCGTACGACATCCGCGAGGCGCTCGACGAGATCGGCGACGAGGTGCTCGCCGGTATGTCGCCGCGCGCCGCGCTGAACCGGTTGCTGCGCCGCGGCGCGGACAACCGGGACGGCTTGGACGCGCTGCGTCGGCGGGCGCGCGAACGTGCCCGCGAGCTGCGGCGTAACGGCCGGCTGGACGGCACGCTCGAGCAGGTCCGCGAGCTGCTCGACACGGCGATCGAGGAGGAGCGGCGCGCGCTGTTCCCCGACCCGGACGACTCCGCGCGTCTCGCCGAGGCCGAGCTGGACGCGCTGCCGGCGGACACCGCGCGCGCGGTCCGTCAGCTGAGCGACTACCAGTGGCGCTCACCGCAGGCACGGGAGGCGTACGAGCAGATCCAGAACCTACTGCGTGACGAGGTGCTCGACGCGCAGTTCAAGGGCATCCGCAACGCCTTGCAGAACGCGACCCCGCAGGACCTCGAGCGGGTGCGGCAGATGATGAGCGCGCTCAACGACATGCTCGACGCGGACGCGCGCGGCGAGCACACGCAGGAGCAGTTCGACCAGTTCATGCAGCAGTACGGCGATTTCTTCCCGGAGAACCCCGCCAACCTCGAAGAGCTGATCGACTCGCTGGCCAGGCGTGCAGCCGCGGCGCAGCAGCTGATGGATTCGCTGACCCCTGAGCAGCGCGAGGAGCTTGCGAACCTCATGGCGAATGCGCTCGGCCAGGCGGGGCTGGCGGATGAGATGGCGCGGCTGCAGGCCGGGCTGCGTGCCGCTCGGCCCGACCTGCGCTGGGGTGGGCGGGCCCGGATGGACGGCGAGCAAGGGCTCGGCTTCTCAGACGCGACGGGTGCGCTGGCCGAGCTCGCCGACCTCGACCAGATCGATGAGCTGCTCGGGCAGGACTACCCCGGCGCGACTCTCGACGACATCGACGAGGAGCTGATCGAGCGGGCGCTCGGGCGCGCTGCGGTGGACGACATGACGCAACTGCGACGCATCGAGCGCGAACTGCGTGAGCAGGGGTATGTGCAGCGCGGCAGCGACGGGTTACAGCTGACCCCACGTGCGCTACGGAGGCTCGGCAACACTGCGCTGCGGCGCGTCTTCGATCTCGTCGAGTCGCGCGGGCGCGGTGGGCACGACGTGCGCGACGCGGGCGCGGCCGGCGAGACCACAGGTGCGAGCCGCGAGTGGCGCTTCGGCGACGAGCAGCCGCTCGACGTCGTCCGTACCGTCCGCAACGCCGTGCTGCGAACGAGCGGCCTCGCCGCTGTGCCCGATGGGCCGCGAATAAAGGTTGCGGCCGAGGACTTCGAGGTCGTCGAGACCGAACGCCGCGCGTCCGCGGCAGTCGCGTTGCTCGTCGACATGTCCTACTCGATGGAGTTGCGCGGCACCTGGGGCGAGGCGAAGACGACCGCGCTGGCACTGCACTCACTGGTGACGACGAAGTACCCGCAGGATGCCATCGAGATCATCGGCTTCAGCGACTATGCGCGGGTGCTCTCCCCGAGCGCACTGGTCGACCACGACTGGGACCGCGTGCAGGGCACCAACCTGCAGCACGGGCTGATGCTCGCCCGGCGGCACCTGGACAAGCACCGCGGCGCCGAGCCGATCATCCTGGTGATCACCGACGGCGAGCCGACCGCGCACCTCGCCGCCGACGGCTTCGCCGACTTCGCGTGGCCGCCCACTCCCGAGACGATTGCGGCCACGCTCGCCGAGGTCGAACGCTGCACCCGGCGCGGCGCGACGATCAACGTCTTCATGCTCGACGACGATCCGCGCCTGGTGGACTTCATGCG
>DATFTS010000505.1:0-3635 GCA_035261645.1 Jatrophihabitans sp.
GTCCAGGTATGCGGACTGCCAGATTGCCGACACAGCCGCCACCAAGGACGGCAGGCCCGGACGGCACAGATACGGGAGACACAGCATGCCCAGCAGTTACCTCTCACCCGGCGTGTACATGGAGGAGGTCTCGTCCGGCTCGCGTCCGATCGAGGCCGTCGGTACCGCGGTTGCCGCGTTCGTCGGATTCGCCGAGCACGGGCCGTTGAACGAGCCCCTGCTGGTAACCAACTGGACGCAGTACAAGAACACGTTCGGCGACATCGTCGACGGCTACTACCTCGGCCACGCGGTCTACGGCTACTTCCTCAACGGTGGCGGCACCGCCTACGTGGTGCGCGTCGGTGGCGGCGCCGCCTCTGCCAACGGCGCGTCGTCGCCGATCGCCGAGTTGCCCGCCGCGAGCGAGGAGGACAAGCCGGCGCTGACGATATCGGCGAAAGACCCCAGCCAGGGCGACCTCACCGTCGAGGTGCAGGGCGCGAGTGAGGGCGGCGATGACACCTTCAAGCTGCTCGTGAAGCGCGGCGGTGAAGTCGTCGAGACCTTCGACAACGTGACGACCCGGCGCGGGCCGCAGAACGTCGCCACGGTCGTGCGGCAGCAGTCGCAGCTGATCACCATCGAGGACACCAAGGGCCGCCAGCTCGCGGTGCCGCGGCACGGCGAGGTCGCCATGCAGGCACCGCCACCGCCCGCCGAGAAGGTCTCCGCCGGCGCGTATGTGGGCAACTCCGCCGACCGCACCGGCTTCGGCGGCCTGGAGGCCATCGACAACGTCACCATGCTGTGCGTGCCCGACTTGATGGCCGCGCTGCAGAACGGCGCGCTGTCCCTCGAGGACGTCAAGGCGGTGCAGCTCGCGATGATCGCGCACTGCGAGCTGATGGCCGACCGGGTCGCCATCCTCGACACACCTCCCGGCCTCAACGCGCAGAAGGTGCGCGAATGGCGGATGGACTTCACCGGCTACGACAGCAAGTACGCCGCGATGTACTGGCCGTGGATCAAGGTCGCCGACCCGGTGGCCGGCAAGCAGGTGTTCATCCCGCCGTCGGGCCACATGGCCGGTATCTGGGCCCGCAACGACTCCAGCCGCGGCGTGCACAAGGCACCGGCGAACGAGGTTGTGCGCGGTGCCGTGACGCTCGAGCTGAACATCACCAAGGGCGAGCACGACACGCTGAACCCGGTGGCGATCAACGCGATCCGCTCCTTCCCCGGCCAGGGCATCCGGGTGTGGGGTGCCCGGACGCTGTCCAGCGACCCCGAGTGGCGCTACCTCAACGTGCGCCGGCTGTTCAACTACGTCGAGAAGTCCATCCTGAGCGGCACGAACTGGGTCGTGTTCGAACCGAACGACCAGAAGCTCTGGGACTCGGTGAAGCGGACGATCACGATGTTCCTGCGCCGGGTGTGGCGCGACGGCGCGCTGTTCGGGCGCACGCCAGCACAGGCGTTCTTCGTCAAGTGCGACGAGGAGAACAACCCGCCGGAGAACCGCGACGCCGGCATCCTCACCGTCGAGATCGGCATCGCGCCGGTGAAGCCCGCCGAGTTCGTCGTGTTCCGCATCTCGCAGTTCGCCGACGGCGCCGGCCTGGAGGAGTAGGCCGTGCCGACACACCCGATCGAACTAAGGAAGGTTCATCATGAGTAGCGGCGGACTCGGGCCCAACGACGCCATCACCGCGGCGAGATTCTCGATCGTCATCGACGGCTACCAGATTGCCTCGTTCTCCGAACTCGTCGGCATCACGACCGAGGTCGAGCCGGTCGAGCTGCTCGAGTCGACCGAGAAGGAGGTCGTGCTCAAGAAGCTGCCCGGCAAGCGGAAGCCACCCACGCTGACGCTCAAGCGCGGCAAGAACCAGAGCATGGAGCTGTGGCTGTGGCACGAGGCCGTCCTCATGGGCGACATCCTGGCCGCACGCAAGAGCTGCTCGCTCGTCATGTACGCGACGGACGGCACACCCGTCGCCCGCTATTACCTCGAGATGGCCTGGCCGTCCAAGCTGGAGATCGGCGCGTTGAAGGCCGGCGCCAGCGAGGTTCTCATGGAGACGGTCACGCTCGTCTGCGAGCACATCCAGAGAGTGGCGCCGTGACGTTGGTCGACGAGGTTCACGACACCGCGCTCCGGACGGAGTACCCGTTCACGCTCCCGCGTGGCTACGTCGACCAGCACGGTCGACGGCACCGCGAGGGCGTGATGCGGCTGGCCACGGCGCGCGATGAGCTCACCACGCAGAACGACCCGCGGGCCAAGCAGAACCCCGCCTACCTGACCGTCCTGCTGCTCGAGCGCACGGTGACGCGGCTGGGCGAGGTACGCGACATCGACACCTTCGTGATCGAGAACCTGTTCGCGTCCGACCTTGCGTTCCTGCAGGACCTCTATCGCCGGATCAACCAGGACGGGCACGCCGAGGTTGCCGTGGCGTGCCCGCACTGCGGCCAGGAGTTCGCGGTGGACATCGCCGGTGATGCACCGGGGGGATCGTGACGTACGCGGCCGATCGGCTGTGGAAAGAGGTCGCGTACGTCGGCTACTACCTGCACTGGGGCTTCGCGGAGATCTTGGACATGGACCACAAGACGAGACAGCGGGTGATCGCCGAAGTCGGCGAGATCAACGCCCGCGACGACGAATACGACGACTGATCCGGCTGACGGGAATCGAGAGCGACAGGGAAGCGGGGCGTTCATGCGGTGGCCCACACTTGGGCGACAAGCTCGCCGCAGCGGCAGAGCTGCAGACAGGTCCGGCGCGCAGGGCGCGCCGGCCTCTTCCTCTGCTGTCCCTGTGCAGGACGGCGACCCGGGCTGGGCGGCGCTGCCGCCACTACGGCCGACCTGGGCGACGCAGACGCCCCTGACGACGCATCCGCTGCCGCCGGCGCCTCCGCCACTGACCACGCAGGCTCGACCGCTGCGCCCGGCCACGCCATCTGACGGCGCACCGGAGCCGGGACGGGTCGTCGGGCTCGCCGCCGTTGTGCGACCCAAGGCCGTGCCGGAGCCGCCCGCCCCGCTGCCGTCGTACTTCCGCGAGCAGCCGCCGTTGCGGCACGTGACCGCGCGTCCGATCAGCGACCACCCACGGCTCACCGAAGCAACCGACGACTACGTCGGCGAGCCCCTTTCGCCCGCACCGCCGCCGGCCGCACCGGCGTCGCCGGTCTTCACGCAGTACCCGAGCCGACCCGACCCCGAGGTGCAGGCCACGACCGACGCCGGCGCCCGGTTCCGGGAGGCGCTGGCCAACCTGCACAACAGCGGCCTGCCCCGCTACGTCTCGCCGAGTGACTCGCCGTCGCAGGCATCGCAGGTCTCGCAGGCTGAGGCCGCGCCGCCTCCCCCTTCGCTACCCACGCCTGACGACCAGCCGCGACTGACGCACCGGCGCAACACGCTGGCGCAGAGCCGCAGACTCGGCCTAGGTGCGCCAATCCGCCGCGAGGGCGACGAGACCAGTGACGACGGCGGAGGCGACGCCTCGCCCGATGCGGAGCCTGACGCAGCCGCACCACCTGCTCCGGTCACAGCACCTGCTCCCGTCATAGCAGCCGTGCCCACTACCCCGTCGCGTGCGCCCGATCCGCCCCACGATCCGCCAAGCACTGGTGTCGCGC
>DATFTS010000506.1:0-2954 GCA_035261645.1 Jatrophihabitans sp.
TCCAGCAACATGATCGACGGATGCCAAGATCGACGGACGTTGGTCCGGGCACCGGCTCGTTCGCGGGATCTTGTTGCGTGAGTAGGGCGCTGGCACGTGTACCGCAACATGATCTACGGACGTGGGTCCGGGCACCGGCTCGTTCGCGGGATCTTGTTGCGTGAGGAGGGCGCCGGCGCGCGTCCGGCAACATGATCGACGACAAGATCGGCAACAAGATCGACGACGGACGGCTTTACGGCTCACTCGTCTTCGTCGTCGCGGGCCAGCCATGTTGCCAGCCGGTCGACGGCGGTCTCGAAGTCGGGGTGGGCGTCGACGAAGGCCTGCAGCCGATCGGCGAGCCATTCGACGCTGACATCCTCGTCGCCGCGCCGCTGGACGAGTTCCTCGATGCCGCGATCAGTGAAGTACATGGGCTAGGCCTCGTCGTCGGCTGGATATCGCACGCCCACCTGGCGCCGCACCTCGTCCAGCACCTCAAGGATCGCGATCGTCTCATCGAGGGGGACCAGCGGACTCTCCAACTCACCGGCGCGCAGGCAGCGCGCGACCTCCAGGACCTCGAGACCGTAGCCGTTGCCGGGCTCGTCCGTTGCGTGGATGACCTCGTCGCCGGACGCGTCGTGCACCACCATGCGCAGCGGGCGATGGATGCGCGGCTCGATCGAGATCCATCCGGCTGTGCCGTTGACAAGTGCGGCAAAGGGGCTGTCACCAGCGGCGCTGCAGAACAGCTGCGCGACGCGGCCGTCCGCATATCCCCACTGCATCGCGGTCGTCACGTCCGATCCTGTCGGTGACAGCGCGGCGACGGCCTGGACGGTGTCCGGGCGACCGAAGAACATCCATCCCACGTTCGCCGGATACACACCGAGGTCGAGCACTGCACCGCCGCCGGCGTCGAGGTCGTAGAGCCGGTGTTCCGCGTCGTACCGAAAGTGCCGGGAGAGGTCGCCGCGAAAACCGGTCAGATCACCGATCCGGCCGCTGTGTGCGATGCGCACCGCGTGCCGGATCAGCGGGTTGAGCCGCGTCCACATCGCTTCCATGCAGAAGAGCTTGCGCGCCCGCGCCTCGGCGACCACCTGTCTGGCCTGCGTGGCGTTCAACGTGAAGGGCTTCTCGACCAGCACCGGCAGGCCGGCCGCCAGCGCCAGCAAGGCGTGGTCGCGGTGCTGCGCGTGCGTCGTAGCGATGTAGACGACGTCGATCTCCGGATCGGCGAGCAGTTCGGCATAGGAGCCGTAGGCGTTGGGCACGCCATACGCCTCGGCGAACTCCTGCGCCCGTTGCGCGTCGCGCGAACCCACCGCGTGCAGGACGTTGCCGGGTGTGGCGGCGATGTCGACGCTCACGGTGCCCGCGATGGCGCCGGCGCCGAGGATGCCCCAGCGAATTGGCCTGTCGGGCGTAGCAGCCATCGGTCACGCAAACGCGGTGGCGACGACCTCGCGCTGCTGCGCCTCGTGCACCGAGTGCGAGCCGACGGCGGGGGAGGCCGACGCCTTGCGGGACGCGCGCAGCAACGGCCGGCCGTCGAGGTGCTCCGGCAGGTTGAGCGCCATGAAGGGCCACGCCCCCTGGTTGGCCGGCTCCTCCTGCACCCAGACGATCTCGGCGTCGGGGTAGGCGGCGAGCGCCTGCTTGATCTCCTCGACCGGCAGCGGGTACAGCTGCTCGACGCGCGCGATGGCGACGTCGGAGCGACCGCTGCGCTCGCGCTCCGCGGCGAGGTCGTAGTAGATCTTGCCGGCGCACAGCAGCACCCGCCGGACGGCAGCCGGGTCGGCGGAGGTGTCCGGGAGCACCGGCTGGAACGCGCCACCGGTGAACTCGTCCAGCTCGCTGGTCGCCGCCTTGAGCCGCAGCAGCGACTTGGGCGTGAATGCGATCAGCGGACGGCGGACCGGCGAAAGCCCTTGCCGGCGGAGCAGGTGGAAGTAGTTCGCGGGCGAGGAGCACATCGCGATCGTCATGTTGTTGTCGGCGGCGAGCTGCAGGAACCGCTCCGGACGACCGGACGAGTGGTCCGGCCCCTGTCCCTCGTAGCCATGCGGCAGCAGCAGGGTGACCGCTGAGCGCTGCCCCCACTTGGCCTCACCCGAGGCGATGAACTCGTCGATGATCGTCTGCGCGCCATCGGCGAAGTCGCCGAACTGTGCCTCCCAGGCGACGAGCGCGTCGTCACGTACGACCGAGTAGCCGTACTCGAAGCCCATCGCCGCGTACTCGGAGAGCAGCGAGTCGTATGCGAAGAACCGACCTTGATCAGGCGCCAGCTCGCGCAGTGGCGTGTACTCCGCACCGGTGTTGCGGTCGATCAGCGTCGCGTGCCGCTGGGTGAACGTGCCGCGCCGGGAATCCTGGCCGGACAGCCGCACCGCCCGGCCTTCGAGCACGAGCGAGCCGAACGCGAACAGCTCGGCCGTCGCCCAGTCGATCGAGCCGGAGCTGGCCATCGCCACACGCCGGTCGATCTGTGGCTTGAGCCGCGGGTGGATCGTGAAGCCCTCTGGCGGGTTCGCGTAGGCCTCGGCGACCCGCTTGATCACGTCCAGTGCGACGGCAGTGGTGACCTGCTGCGACGGTGTCTCGCGTTCCAGATCCGGCTCGGCAGCGGCCTTGTCCGACGCATTGCGTGTCTCCACGAAGACCTTCTCGAGCTGGGCCTGGAAGTCCTTGAGCGCGGCCTCGGCGTCTTCGAGCGTGATGTCACCACGTCCGACGAGCGCCTCCGTGTACAACTTCCGCACACTGCGCTTGGCGTCGATGATGTCGTACATCTGCGGCTGCGTGAACGATGGGTTGTCCGCCTCGTTGTGCCCGCGTCGGCGGTAGCACACGAGGTCGATGACGACGTCCTTGCGGAACTCGCGCCGGTACTCGACGGCGAGCCGCGCGACGCGCACGCAGGCCTCCGGGTCGTCGCCGTTCACGTGGAAGATCGGCGC
>DATFTS010000507.1:0-2371 GCA_035261645.1 Jatrophihabitans sp.
GCCGCCCACGACACCGAGCCGGTCACAGCAAGCCACGCACCGACCGGCGCGACGAACTGCGCCAACGCGAGCAGCGCCTGCGGGAAGTCGGTGAACCGCTTGCCGTACGAGTAGAGGACGAGCAGGAAGATCGCGACCGGCGCGAGGGCGAGGCACAGCGGCCGCAGCGCCCAGGCACTCGTCAGGAAGATCACCAGCGCGACCAGCGTGCCCACCTCGGCCGCGCGGACGCTGAGCTCACCCGTCACCAACTCGCGCCGCGCGGTGCGCGGGTTGAGCGCGTCGAAGTTGCGGTCGAGGATGCGGTTCGCGCTCATCGCCACCGTGCGCGCGGACACCATCGCCACCGTGATCAGCCCCAGCTGCACCCAGTGCACCGAGCCCGTCTGGCGCCACATCGCCGTGAGCGCCGCGATGTAGGCGAACGGCAGCGCGAACACCGAGTGTTCGATCATGACAAGCCGCAGAAACTTCTTGATCTTGTGCTGATCGCGCTTCTCGTCCTGCCCGCGCCGTTGGTGCGACGGATTCTGCACGAGGTCGCCGGCGCTCATATCTTGTACTCCCGCCAGCGGCGGTTGACGAGTTCCACCGTCTTTGCGTCGAGGACGCACTCCTCCGGCCACCCCCCGGGACGGCGATACCCCTCGGTCGGCAGCTTGCGCGTGGCGTCGATGCCCAGCTTGCCGCCGAAGAACTGCTCGTATGCCGCGTGGTCGAGGTGGTCGACCGGCCCGATGGTGTGCAGCGCGTCGTGCGCATAGTCGACGTTGCCGAACGCGCGCCACGCGACCTCGGCGTAGTCGTGCACGTCGCAGTCGGCGTCCACCACGACGATCAGCTTCGACAGCGAGAGCAGCCCCGCGCCCCAGATCGCGTTCATGACCTTCTGCGCGTGCTTGGGGAATCGTTTGTCGATCGACACGATGACGCAGTTGTGGAAGACCCCGGCCTCGGGCAGGTCGTAGTCGACGATCTCCGGCACCGTCATCTGGATCAGCGGGAGGAAGATCCGCTCAGTGGCCTTGCCGATCGGGCCGTCCTCCTGCGGCGGACGTCCAACGATGATCGACTGGTAGATCGCGTCCGTCCGCATCGTCAACGTCTCGACCCGGACGTATGGGAACGGCTCCACCGGCGTGTAGAAGCCGGTGTGGTCGCCGAACGGACCTTCCGGCAGCCGCGCACCTGGCTCTACCCAGCCTTCGAGGACGATCTGGGCGGCAGCCGGCACCTGCAGCGGCACCGAAACGCAGTCGACGAGTTCGACGCGATCGCGCTGCAGGAAACCGGCGAAGAGGTACTCGTCGATCTCAGCAGGCAGTGGCGCGGATGCCGCGTACGTGACGGCAGGAGGGCAGCCGAACGCGATCGCCACCGGCAGCCGCTCACCGCGCCGTTCCGCGATCGCGGCGTGTGACGTCGAATCCTTGTGGATCTGCCAATGCAACGAAACGGTGCGCTCGTCCTGCAGTTGCAGCCGATACATGCCGAGGTTGCGCGCGCCGGTCTCCGGGTGCTTGGTGTGGGTCAGGCCGAGGTTGAGGAAGACGCCGCCGTCCTCGGGCCAAGCCTTCACACCGGGCAGCAGTTCGACGAGGTCGATCTCGTCGCCACGCAGCACGATCTCCTGCGACGGCGCCGCCTTGACGTGCCGGGGCGGCACCGAGCGCAGCTGCCCGACCTTGCTCAGCGCATCCTTAAGGCCGCCGACTCCGCGGGGGAGCTCCGGCTTGAGCAGCTCGCCGATGCGCCGGCCGATCTCGTCGAGGTCGTCCACGCCGAGCGCGCGCGCCATCCGCCGGTAGGTGCCGAAGACGTTCATGGCGAGGGGCAGCCGGCCGCGAGTCGGGTTCTCGAAGAGCAGCGCAGGCCCCCGCTCGCGCAGCACGCGCTGGACGATTCCGGTGACCTCCAGATGCGGATCGACCGGCACGCGGACCCGGGCCAGATCGCCATCGCGCTCCAGCGCGCTCAGGAACTCCTGCAGATCCGCATAACCCACGCCGACAAGTATCGCGGTCGGGTGCTGGGAGGCTGGTCGCAGCCCTTTTTCCGGGAGGGCGTTTTGCTCTGGTGCGTAGTCGGCTCGCCGCCATCCTGCGTCGCGGGGCTCATAGGTGTGTGTGCGGCCCCTTTGCTCTGCTCACATCCGGTGAGCACTCTCGTATCCAGTTGGCGGCGGGCTGGTCGAGGTGGCCCGGTGGATCATTGCTCTACCGCCCCTTTGCTCTGCTCACTCTGAGGGAGCAACGCAATCCCGTCCGGGTCGACGCCGGCTGGCCGCTGGCCGACGTGGCCCGGTCGACCATTGCTCTACCGCCCCTTTGCTCTGCTCACTCTGTGGGAGCAACACCACCGATAGTGAGCA
>DATFTS010000508.1:0-4196 GCA_035261645.1 Jatrophihabitans sp.
TCGAGCGCGTCCTGGGCCTCGGCCTTGCTGCGCGCGACGATGACCGCCACGCACTCGCCGGCGAAGTTCACCTGCGAAACCGCGAGGAGCGGCGCGCCGGGGTTCACCATGTCGGGCGTCACCGGCCATGCGCACGGCACGTCGCCCTGCACGTCCTTGAAGTCCTGGCCGGTGAACACGGCCACCGCACCGGGGCGGTCCTTGGCCTCGCTGGTGTCGATGGAGGCGATCCGCGCGTGCGCCATGGGGCTGCGCAGCAGCGCGATGTGCAGCATGCCGGGCAGGGTCAGGTTGTCGGTCCACATCGTGCGACCGGTGATCAGGCGGGCATCTTCCTTGCGTCGCCGCGGCTGGCCGATCTCAGCACCAGGACGCTCGTCGATGGCCGTCATGCCGAGACTCCGGAGGCCGCGGCGGCCTGGGCCGCCTTGACGATGTTCTGGTAGCCCGTGCAGCGGCAGAGGTTGCCCTCGATGCCCTCGCGGATCTCGTCCTCGGACGGGTTGGGGTTGTCCCGCAGCAGGTCGCGAACGGCCATGATCATGCCCGGCGTGCAGAATCCGCACTGCAAGGCGTGCGACTCATGGAACGCCGTCTGCACCGGATCGAGCGTGCCATCAGCGGCCGCAACGCCCTCGATCGTGACGACTTCCGAACCGTCGGCCTGGACGGCGAACATCGAGCAGCTCTTCACGGCGCGGCCGTCGACGTCGACCGTGCATGCACCGCAGTTGCTGGTGTCGCAGCCGACTACCGTGCCGACCTTGCCGAGTTGTTCGCGCAGGTAGTGGACGAGCAGGGTCCGAGGTTGCACCTCGTCGGTGTAGGCCACTCCGTCGACTTTGACGCTGATCTTGGTCATCGAGCCTCCACAAAACGCGTCCGATTCAACGAAGCTAGCGTTGTGTGACGACGATTACGAGAGGTCGGCGGCAAGCGCCTTCAAGAGGTGGTGGGCTCGCGGTGTATCGGGCCGGAAACCTGGCGGAGCTGCGCGCCGCTGCCACCCCACCGCGTCGCGATGATCTCTGCCGCGATCGACACCGCGGTCTCCTCGGGAGTGCGGCCGCCGACGTCGAGTCCGATCGGCGCGTGCAGCCGGGCCAGGTCGGCGTCGTCGAAGCCGAGTTCCTTCAGCCGGTGCTCGCGGTCGTCATTGGTGCGGCGCGAGCCCATCGCGCCGAGGTAGGCCAGCGGCAGTTTCAGCGCTACCTCGAGCAGCGGCACGTCGAACTTGGGGTCGTGGGTGAGGACGCAGACGACGGTGCGGTCGTCGGTCTGCGTCTGCGCCAGGTATCGGTGCGGCCACGCCACAACGACCTCGTCCGCCTCGGGGAAGCGCTTCTCGGTCGCGAACGTCGCCCGGGCGTCGCAGACCGTCACCCGGTAACCCAGGAAGGCGCCGACGCGGGCGACCGCGGCGGCGAAGTCGATGGCGCCGAACACGATCATGCGCGGTTTCGGTGCGTAGGACGCGACGAAGACGGCGATGTCGTCACCGCGGCGTTCGCCGTCCGGCCCGTAATGGACGACGCCGGTGCTGCCTTGCTGCAGCAGACCGCGGGCGTCGTCGCGCACCGCGTCGTCGAGGCGCTCGCTGCCGAGCGTGCCTGCGAGGGACTCCGGTCGGACGATCAGCCGTCTGCCGAGCCGATCCGGCCCCACCCCCGAGATCAGCGTGGCCACTGCCACCGGCCGCCCGGCGTCGATGTCGTCGATCACCGCGCCGAGCTCCGGAAACGACTGCCGGCTGACCGGCTCCACGAAGACGTCGACGATGCCGCCGCAGGTGAGTCCGACAGTGAAGGCGTCGTCGTCGGTCACGCCGTAGCGCTGCAGCACCGGCTCGGACGCCTGCCGTACCTGCTCGGCGAGCTCGTACACGGCTCCCTCGACGCACCCGCCGGACACGCTGCCGGCCGCGCTGCCGTCGGGCCCGACCAGCATGGCCGCGCCGGGCTGGCGTGGTGCGGACTTCCACGTGCCCACCACGGTGGCGAGCCCGACAGTCTCTCCGGCGCGCCACCATGCAGCAAGATCGGCGATGACGTCACGCATGCGCGATCACGTCCGCCAGCGTATGCAACGCGTCGAGGGTGTGACCTGCCAGCAGCTCGTCCAGGTGCGGAAGCGCGGCCGCCATGCCGGCGGTGACCGGCGCGAAGCCGTCCTTGCCGCGATGCGGGTTCACCCACACAACCCGATGCGCCAGCCGGGCCAGGCGCGCCATTTGCTCGCCCAGCAGCGTTGCGTCGCCGCGCTCCCACCCGTCCGAAGCGAGCACGACCACCGCGCGCCGGGCGGTTCCGCGCTGGCCCCAGAGGTCCAGGAACGCCTGCAGACCCTCGCCGAGGCGGGTACCGCCGCTCCAGTCGGGGATCGCGGTGCCGGCCGCGGCCAGCGCCTGTTCGGGGTCGCGCTGTCGCAACTGCCGGGTGATGCGGGTGAGCCTGGTGCCGACGGTGAACACCTCGGTACGCGACGGCGCCACCCGCACCGCAGCGTGCGCGAAGCGCAGCAGCACGTCGGCGTACGGACTCATGGATCCGCTCACGTCGAGCAGCAGCACCAGCCGGCGCGGCTTGGGTCGCCGGCGCAGTCGGGCGAGTTTCGCCGGCTCGCCGCCGTCGCGCAGCATCCCCCGCACCGTCCGCGACACGTCGATCCGCTCGCGTCCGCCCGGGTGCCGGCGCCGGCTGCGCAACGTGCCGAGGCGCGGAGCCAGCAACGCGACCAAGAGGTTGATCTCCTGCCGCTCTTCGTCGGTGAGGCCCGCGACGTCGCGGTGCCGCAGCACCTCGGCGTCGCTGGCGGCCGTCGGGAGTTGCTCCTCGGGCTGCTCGGCCGTGCGGTCGGTGCCGTCACCTGCCGCCGGCCGCAGTTGCAGCACCTGCCCGCCTTTGGGCTGGGACCGCGGTGCTCCGGCGCTCGGCAGGCGGTCCCGGAACCACGCATCGAAGACCGCGTCGTAGCGCGGCAGGTCATCCGGTTCGGCGCACAGGGTAAGCCGGCCGGCCCAGTAGACCTGTGCCGCATCGAGCGGATCGACGTGGGTCAGTGCCTCGATCGCGCCGGCCAGCCGGGTCGCGTCCGCGGCAACGCCGTTCGCCCGAAGCGCGTGGGCGAATCCGGTCAGGGTGATGACCGGGTCAGGCAGTTGCGGGCTACCCACCGAGCAGGCTCGCAAGGTCGCGTTGCACCCGAACAATGTCCTCGCGGTACTTCAGCGCAGCGCCGAGGGTCGCCTCGGCCGTTGCTGGATCGAGCGCTGGATCAAGCCTGCTCACGCCGAGCACGTGCAGCGCCTGCGTCCAGTCGATCGTCTCCGCGATGCCGGGGGGTTTGAGCAGACCGGCCTGCCGCAGCCGGGCGACCGCCCTTGCGACGTCGCGGACGAGTTGGTCGGCGGCCCCGGGGATGCGGCGCCGGACGATCTCGACCTCGCGGCTGAACTCCGGGTGCGGCACCCAGTGGTAGAGGCAGCGCCGCTTGAGCGCGTCGTGCACCTCGCGGGTGCGGTTGGAGGTGATGACGACGAGCGGCGGCGTGGTGGCGCGGATCGTGCCCAGCTCGGGGATGGTCACCGCGTTGTCGGCGAGCACCTCGAGCAGGAACGCCTCGAACTCGTCGTCGGCCCGGTCGAGCTCGTCGATCAGCAGCACGGACGGCGTCTGCTCCAACGCCTGCAGGATCGGCCGGGCCACGAGGAAGCGCCGGTCGTAGAGCGAGGCCTCCAGCGCGGTGCGGTCTTCGGTGTCAGCGGCCGCGCGCAGGTGCAGGATCTGCCGGGGGAAATCCCAGTCGTAGAGGGCCTGGCTGGCGTCTATGCCCTCGTAGCACTGCAGCCGGACGAGCGTCGCACCGGTGATCGTGGCCAGGGCCTGCGCCAGCGCGGTCTTGCCTACGCCTGGGTCGCCCTCGAGGAACAGCGGGCGGCGCATCCGCATGGCGAGGAACGCGGCCGTCGCGAGGCCGGTGTCCGGCAGGTAGCCGGCCGCGTCGAGCGAGTCCGAGACGGCGGCGGGATCGGCGAACTGTACCGGCTGCATGCCTCGAGCATGGTCCTTTCCGGTGGTGTGCGCATAGGGTCGCGAGGTGACTGCGGCGGCGGCGGTGCTGGCTGCCGGGGCCGGCGTGCGCATGGGCGCGCCGAAGGCGGAGCTTGTCGTGGCCGGCGTACGGCTGCTCGATCGCGC
>DATFTS010000509.1:0-1920 GCA_035261645.1 Jatrophihabitans sp.
GGCGCAGTGGATGTTGCGCATCACCGCATACGCCGACCGGTTGCTGCGCGATCTCGACCGCATCGACTGGCCCGAGAAGGTGCGCACGATGCAGCGCAACTGGATCGGGCGATCGACCGGCGCGCACATCAGCTTCGCTTCGCCGGCCGGTGACATCGACGTCTTCACCACTCGTCCGGACACCCTGTTCGGCGCGACCTACATGGTGCTGGCGCCCGAGCACCCGATTGTCGACCAGCTGACCGCGCCGGAGTGGCCCGAGGGCACCAAACCGCAATGGACGAGCGGGTTCTCGACGCCCGACGAGGCCATCGACGCCTATCGCGCGGCCGCGTCCAGGCGCTCGGAGCTGGACCGGCAGGCCGGCGATCGGGCGAAGACCGGTGTCTTCACCGGCAGCTACGCGACGAACCCGGCCAACGGTGCGCGGCTGCCGGTGTTCATCGCCGACTACGTGCTGATGGGTTACGGCACCGGCGCGATCATGGCCGTGCCCGGCCAGGACGAACGGGACTGGGAGTTCGCCGAGGTCTTCGACCTGCCGATCATCCGGACGGTCCAGCCGCCGTCAGGATGGGACGGCAAGGCGTACACGGGTCAGGGCCCCGCGATCAACTCCGAGTTCCTGAACGGGATGGACGTGCCGGAGGCGAAGGCGCGCATCACCGAGTGGCTCGAGGCGCATGGGCGCGGACGCGGTGCCGTCACCTATCGGCTGCGCGACTGGTTGTTCAGCCGTCAGCGCTACTGGGGCGAGCCGTTCCCGATCGTCTATGACGAGACGGGCCTGCCAGTGGCGCTGCCCGACTCGATGTTGCCGGTGCAGTTGCCCGAGACCGACGACTTCTCACCGAAGGCGTTCGGACCAGAGGACGCCGAGTCGACCCCCGAGCCACCCCTGTCCCGGTTGAACGACTGGGTAGAGGTCGAGCTCGACCTCGGTGACGGGCCGAAGAAGTACCGCCGTGAGACGAACACGATGCCCAACTGGGCCGGCTCGTGCTGGTACGAGCTGCGCTACCTGGACCCGTCGAACTCTGAGCGGTTCGTCGATCCGGAGGTCGAGCACTACTGGATGGGACCCAACGCCGACCGTCCGCTGGGCGGCGTCGAGCTCTATGTGGGCGGCGTCGAGCACGCGGTGCTGCACCTGCTGTACGCGCGCTTCTGGCACAAGGTGCTTTTCGACCTGGGCTACCTGTCCTCGTCCGAGCCGTTCCACCGGCTGATCAACCAGGGCATGCTGCAGCTGCCGGCGTACACCAATCCGGACGGCTTCTACGTCCCGGCGGCGGAGGTGGAAGAGGCGGACGGCCGGTTCTTCTACGACGGCAGCGAGGTCAACCAGGAGTTCGGCAAGATCGGCAAGTCGCTGAAGAACGTCGTCAATCCGGACGAGTTCATTCGTGACTACGGCGCCGACACGTTCCGGCTGTTCGAGATGTTCGGCGGCCCTCTGGACCAGTCGCGGCCGTGGGAGGCGAAGGCGATCGTCGGCCCCTACCGGCTGCTGCAGCGGCTGTGGCGGGTTGTCGTCGACGAGCAGACGGGCGAGGCGCACGTCTCCGACGCCGATGTGCCCGATGAGCTGAACCGGTTGCTGCACCACACCATCGAGGCGGTACGCGAGGGCTACGAGTCGCTGCGCGTCAACACCTCGATCGCGCGCATCACGGAGCTCAACAACGCGCTGACGCAGGCGTATCCGGACGGCGGAGCGCCGCGGTCGCTGGCCGAGCCACTGGTCGTGATGCTGGCGCCTATGGCGCCGCACATCGCCGAGGAGTTGTGGGCGCGGCTCGGACACACCACGTCGGTGAACCGCGCGCCGTTCCCGGAGGCCGATCCGGCCTGGCTGGTCGAGGACACCGTGCGCCTGCCGGTGCAGATCAACGGCAAGCTGGTGCGAAACGCGGTGAT
>DATFTS010000510.1:0-2856 GCA_035261645.1 Jatrophihabitans sp.
GCGCCGAGGAATCCGTACGACTGAGGAAACGCCCGTTCGGGCGCGCACGGGTGCCAGCGGACGCGTGAACGCGCTGTTGGCGGCGCGGTCGTTCTTGACGTGCTTGCAGTGCGGCGAGCATCGTCGAAAGAGGTCGTCTGAGGAGGATCCGATGACTGAACATGCCACTGAGACCGATCACGAACATCTGCCGGGCGATGGCTGCGACACCATGCAGCACGGCGACCACGTCGACCATATGCACGGTGCCGAACACCATCGCGAAGAGGCAGTCCACGCGATGCACGACGGCAGCCATATGGCCGACGACGGCTGCGACACCGTCCAGCACGGCGACCACGTCGACCACATGCACGAGGGGCATCGCCACTACCAGCATGGCGACCACGTGCACGAACACTGAGCGCCGCTGCTGAGGTTCTTCGGCAGAGCGGATCTTCTCGGCGAATGTAGCGTCGGGCCGCGCTAGCCTCGGACCCGTGCGCGACGAGGCGAACGGCGACCGGCGGGACGCTGCGGAACTGGCCGAGACGCAGTCGCGCCCGCGTCCGCGTCCGAAGCGCCCCCAACCGGGCTCGACATCGCGACGCCGTCTGGGCCGCTTCTTCGCCGCGGACCACCCGGATGCCGGCAACCGGCCGGCACCAGTGTTCGCAGACCACTTTCCCGGCGTGCCGCGGCCGGCGCTCATCCCAACCGAGTCGGTGCAGCCCGCCGAGCCGGTGCAGCCCACCGAGCCGGTGCAGCCGGCCGAGCCCGCACGACTCGTCCAATCGGCCCATCCGGCACAAGTCGTCCCACCGCCCGCGCCGGCCGAACCCGCCACGCGCCCGCGCCCCCGACCTCACGCGAACGACCGTCCGCGCCCCGGAACAAAACGCCCGCAGCCGCGCTCATCATGAGCCTCGCGTGGCTCGTTGATCGCGCGTGTGGTTGCATGACGCTGAGCTCAAGCCGGGGGTAAGAGTCGGATGCGTCGTGTCGTTGCCATTGCGAATGCGAAGGGTGGCGTCGGCAAGACGAGTGTGGCGGCAGGGCTGGCGGGCCTCGCGGCGCGCGCAGGGCACCGAGTGCTAACCGTCGACGCTGATCCGCAGGGCAACCTCAGCCTGGATCTGGGTTATCCGATTAGCGACGGGCAAAGCCTCGCACTGGCAATCCAGAACGGTCACCAACTCAGTCCACTGCGTGGCGTTCGACCCAACCTCGACTGCATCGCCGGTGGCTCAGCGCTGTTTGACATCCCGGCGACGTACGTCTCGCGGATGGCACGGGGCCAGACGATGAACGGGCTGCGGCCCGCGCTCGACATGGTGACTCCCGATGCGCCGGCGGACGAATACGACCTCGTTCTCGTCGACACCCCGCCGGGTGAGCCCGTGCTCCAGGAGTTGGTGTTCCACGCGTCGGACTACCTGATCATCCCGACCAGGTCGGACGAAGCGTCCCTTGACGGGCTCGTCACCGTCGCGCACCGATTCGCCGCAACCCGGCACAACAACCCGAGCCTGCGACTACTGGGCGTCCTGCTGTTCGGCGTCCGGCACGGAAGTACCCGGCTTCGCGAAGGCGTCCGCGCGTCGCTGGAGGAGGCGCTGGAAGGCGCTGCACCTGTGTTCCGGACGGCGGTCAGGTATCACGAGAGTGCAGCGGTGGACATGCGCCGGCACGGGCTGCTGCCCTACGAACTCGAGCAGCGGCACGCGGCGGAGAAGTCGGCGCGGCTCGCGCGGCTGCACGGCGGCCTCCCCGGCAAGCAGGCCGACGGTCTGCTCAGCCGCGACGCCGCCGGGCTGTCTGCCGACTACGCGGCGTTGGCCGAGGAGATTCTGGCGGCCATCGTCGAACTGGAGTCCACTCCGGCCGGCGCCCCGGAGCCCGAACCGGCGCCCGCCCGCCGCCCGGCACCTGGGAACGCGCGCGCATAACCGCGGCACGAGCGCCGAGCGGCAGCTACGCGTTTGAAATGCGCCTGCGCCCACGCTCGGCCGATCAGGGTGCCCCCGCGCGGGTGGCGAGCGCGACCTGTGGTGTGCATCGGATCATGGAGATGCCGGTGATCAGGATCCATGCCCACAGCAGGGCGGGGATCACCGTGATGACGGCACCTTCGAGGGAGAAGAATCCGCTGCCGGCGATGAACGACAGCAGGAGCACGACGTGCGCGACCGCGGTCACGGCGGCCAGGTCGGCGGTGTGCCGCGGCAGCCACCTGTGCCGATAGACGCCGACCGCGAAAGCGCCCAGTGCGACGGCGGTGGGCATGCCCGACATGGCCAGCAGGCCGAAGGTGAGGTCGTAGAGCAGTCGGGCCTCGACCGGGCCGGGCTGGCGGTAGAGAAGGACGTCGAACGCGGTGATTCCGGCCAGCAGCACGGTGACGAAGCCGACCAAGCCGGCGGCGAATCCGGTCGGAATCGGTGAACCCACTTCGGCCCGGTGCCGTAGCTGCGCCCACAGCGCGGCGCCGAAGACCAGCCACACCGTGACACCAAGTGTGTAGAACAACATCACCGCCTGCAGCGCACCGTGACGCTGCTGGGTGAAAGCGGCGATCTGCGCCCCGCTCGCGCCGGTCGCTGGGAATCGCCAGATCGGCACGATCGCCAGCCCGACGGCAGGCACCGCGACACCGATGACGCCGGCGACACCGCCATAGACAACATGCCGGTCGGCGCGATTCAGGAACTCGATCATCGCGACCTCCCCGATCACCACGAACTTGACATCGGCAAGTTTCCCGACGACTTGCGGAACTTGTCAATGGCAAGATTCCGGTAACCTGACCGGCGTGGCGGGCAAGGGCGAGCATCGGCCGTATCACCATGGCCGCCTGCGGCAGGCGGTCATCGACGC
>DATFTS010000511.1:0-4115 GCA_035261645.1 Jatrophihabitans sp.
GTGCCGGTCGCTGAGGCGGTCGAGGCGGATGCGGTCGTGGTGGCCGTGCCGCCGAGCAAGGCGGCGCGTCTGCTCGCCGCGGTGGCGCCGCAGGCCGCACGCGAGCTCGGCGCTGTCGACTCGGCAAGTATGGCGATCGTCTCGTTCGCTTTCAAGGACGTCCAGCCACCGTCCGGCAGCGGTCTGCTCGTGGCCGCAGGGGAACGCCTCGCGACGAAGGCGGTGACCATCAGCTCGCAGAAGTGGCCGTTGGACAGCGGGGAGCTGACGTTGCTGCGCGCATCCGTCGGACGGGCGGGGGAGAACCTTGCGCTGCAGCTCGACGACCGGGAGCTCGTCGGGCTGGTCCGGCGCGAGCTCGTCGCGCTGCTCGGGATCGATGCCGACCCGGTGGACGTGCGAGTGACGCGCTGGGGCGGCGGGCTGCCGCAGTACGCGGTCGGGCACGTCGCGCGAATGGCGCGCGTGCGTGAATCGGTGGGCGCCGTCGCCGGGCTGGCGGCGTGTGGTGCGGTGTTCGACGGGGTTGGCATCCCAGCCTGTATCGCCAGCGCCCGCGCGGCCGTGGACCTAGTGCGTGCAACGGCGCCGCCGCGAGGACAATGACGATATGGCCAAGGCGCGCGACATCAACGACATGATCCGCTACACGGCGTGGTCGGTGTTCAGGGTGGCGCGGCCGCTCGGTGACGCCGACCGGGCGCCGCTCGCCGCCGAAGTGAGCGAGCTGTTCGACCAGTTGGACGCGAAGGACGTCGTTGTGCGCGGCACTTACGACGTTGCCGGTCTGCGCGCCGACGCGGACGTCATGGTGTGGTGGCACTCGAGTTCGTCCGATGCGCTTCAGGACGCATACTCGCGGCTGCGCCGCACCGCCCTCGGCAGCCACCTCGACCCGGTGTGGTCGCAGCTGGCGCTGCACCGCCCGGCGGAGTTCAACAAGAGCCATGTCCCGGCGTTCCTCTCCGAAGAGGAGCCGCGCGCCTATGTCAGCGTGTATCCGTTCGTCCGCTCGTACGAGTGGTACCTGCTGCCCGAGCAGGAGCGCCGGGCGCTACTGGCCGAGCACGGCCGGATGGCCCGTGAGTACCCGGACGTGCGCGCCAACACGGTCGCCTCGTTCGCCCTCGGCGACTACGAGTGGATGTTGGCGTTCGAGGCCGACGAGCTGTACCGGATCGTCGACCTGATGCGTCACCTTCGTGGTTCGGAGACGCGCCGACACGTCCGGCTCGAGGTGCCGTTCTACACCGGACGACGCCGTTCGGTTTCTGAGCTAATCGACGCGCTTCCCTAGCCGATCTGTCCGGTGTGCGCACCGGACCGTTCCTGCTGCGCCGGGTCTTCGCCGGCGTGCTGCTGGGCGTCGTCCTCGTGCTGATCGGCTTCTTCAGCTGGGTGCACTATCGCAGCGGGCAGTACCACCATCGCGAAGACCTCGTGTTGTCCAGCTATCGCGGCGCAGTCGCAACGTGCGTGGCAGCTGGTAACCCGGCCTCGGTCTGCTCCGCACGCGGTTACCGGGCGTGCCTCGCCGACCCCTTCTGGCTGGTGGGCAAGCCGTTCTCGCTCGACGTCCCGGTCCCGGCGGACGAGGCCGGCGACCGGTGTCGGAGCAGTACCGGCAGCTAGTCGACTGTTCAGGAACTCCTCACGCACCTCACAGCTGCGGCGGTGATGGCTCCTAGGCCACAGGGAAAGCCTGTGATGGTAGGACCCTGCAACAGGAGGACATCATGACTGTCCCGAACTCGCCGCTCGGCGGCAATTCGCGAATGGCTGCGTTCGCCACGCCGCCACGCTTCGACCCGGCGTTCGCGGCGTGGAACACCGTCGCCAGCTACGACAACTACGCCGACGCCCAGCGGGCCGTCGACCGGCTTTCCGACGACGGCTTCCCCGTCGAACACCTCGACATCATCGGCTCTGATCTGAAGCTGGTGGAGCGGGTGACGGGCCGTTTGACGAAGGGACGTGCGGCGATTGCGGGCGCGGCGAGTGGCGCGTGGTTCGGCCTGCTCATCGGCCTGCTGCTCGGCATATTCACCACCCGCGGATGGCTCGCCCTGCTGCTCGTGGGTCTGGCCATCGGTGCGGTGTGGGGTGCGCTGTTCGGCTACCTTGGCCACGCTGCGACCCGCGGCCAGCGCGACTTCGCGTCGGCGCGGATGCTGGTCGCGACTCGTTACGACATCGTTGCGCGCGACGGCTACGTGGACGCCGCGAAGAGCGGCTTGCAGCAGGCTGGGCTGCTACAAGCGGGCTGACTACTCGATCTCCTCCTCTTCGAAGGAGAGCGAGATCGAGTTGATGCAGTAGCGCAGGTCGGTCGGGTTGCCGTAGCCCTCGCCGGCGAAGACGTGCCCGAGGTGGCTGTGGCAGTTGGTGCACAGCACCTCGGTGCGTGACATGCCCCAACTGCTGTCCGTCCGCTCAATGACGCGGTCGCCGGCGAGCGGGGTGAAGAAGCTCGGCCAGCCGCAGTGCGAGTCGAACTTGTGCTCGCTGCGGAAGAGTTCCGCGCCGCATGCACGGCAGCGATAGATGCCGACGCGATGGTTGTCGGTGTATTCACCCGTGAAGGCGCGCTCGGTGCCTGCCTTGCGCAGCACCTGGTACTCCTCCGGCGTCAGCTGCTCCCGCCATTCCTCGTCGGATTTGACGACCTGCGCGGGCGGGATCTGCTCGGTGCTGCTCATGCACTCGACGGTACGTCAGAACGCCTCGAAGATGGCCATCACGCCGTAGAGAATGGTGAGCGCGGTGCCGATCAGCAGCAGCCAGACGACGATCTTGGCTGCCGTGCGGCGCCGGCCGGTGAGCCGGACGAGGCCCGCGCCGAAGGCCGCCATGTTCTGCAGTTCGCCATCGGCAGTGTTCGGGTTGGCGGTGCGGCCCCAGGCGCCGTCGACGTACGGCGCCGGCTGACGGGGCTCGTCGCCGTCGTCGTCGTCGCGTTCCTGAGTCCACATACGGACAGGGTATGCCGTGCGGGCTGGCCCCGGTCGTGAGTGCACTTGCGCCTCTTTCACCTTGGCGCGCTACCGTCCGAACATGGCTGCGTCGGCGGAAAGTGTGGAGCTGCAGGTCGGGGAGCGCATCGTGCGCATCACCAACCCTGACCGCGTCTACTTCTCCACGCGCGGTGAGACGAAGCTCGATCTCGCCAACTACTACATCTCGGTGGGCGACGGGATCGTGCGTGCGCTGCGCGAGCGGCCGTGCATGCTGCACCGATACCCCAACGGGGTCGACGGCGAGAAGATCTACCAGAAGCGGCTGCCGAAGGGCGCGCCCGAGTGGGTGGAGACCGTCGAAGTGCGCTTCCCCTCCGGGCGCACCGCGGACGAGCTGTGTGTGACCGAGCTGGCTGCCGTGGTGTGGGCCGTGCAGATGTCGACGGTCGAGTTCCACCCGTGGCACTCGCGGTGCACGAACACCGAACACCCGGACGAGCTGCGCATCGATCTCGACCCGCAGCCGGGGACAGGTTTGGCCGAGTGCAAGCGGGTGGCGACGGTCGTGCACGAGGTGCTTTCCGAGCTCGGCGCGGTGGGCTGGCCGAAGACGTCCGGCTCGAAAGGGGTGCACGTCTACGTACGTATCGAAGCGCGCTTCGGCTTCCGCGAGGTACGCCGTGCGGCCCTTGCTTTTGCACGGGAGGTTGAGCGCCGCGCGCCATCGCTCGTGACGACCGCGTGGTGGAAGGAGCAACGCGGGGCGCAGGTCTTCCTGGACTACAACCAGAATGCGCGGGACCGCACGATCGCGTCGGCGTACTCGGTGCGCGGCAAGCCGTGGGGGCCGGTGTCGGCGCCGGTGACGTGGGAAGAACTCCCGGACGTCGAGATGGAGGACTTCACCATCGCGACGATGCCGGCGCGCTTTGCGGATTTGGGCGATCTGCACGCCGGCATCGACGACGCCGTCTGGGACATCGAGCCGCTGCTGGAGTGGGCCGATCGCGACGAGCGCGACCACGGTCTGGGTGACATGCCGTACCCGCCGAACTTCCCGAAGCAGGAGGGCGAGCCGCCGCGGGTGCAGCCCTCGAAGATGAACAGGGCCAACTGGCCGTCCGGTGCCGCAGCGTCGGACGAGCCACAGCCGCTCGA
>DATFTS010000512.1:0-2296 GCA_035261645.1 Jatrophihabitans sp.
GACAGCGACGACGATCACCGCCGGCGCGCGCACCAACGTGGCGCCGAGTTGCCGCCGCACCACCGCCCCTTTCACTAGAACGTGTTCTTCTTGCGTACCACCTAGAGCCCTGGATTAGTAGTCTCAGCGCAGCGCCCGGGCGGGCCGACTGAGTACCCCCGGTCGGATTCGAACCGACACTGGAACCCTTTTAAGGGGTCTGCCTCTGCCGTTGGGCTACGGGGGTGCCGCCCTCATTGTGCCGTGGCAGGTGATCGCGGCACTGCCACACTCTGGCTATGGCAACGTGGTCCGCGCCCGTCCGGTACGGAGAGGTCGATCAGCAGGGGATCGTCTTCAACTCGCATTACCTGCTCTACTGCGACGAGGCGATGAGCGCCTTCTGCGCGCAGCACGAGTTCCCCGAGTTCGTGGAGCTCGTCCGACTCGTTGCATCGAAGCTGACGTGGAGTGCACCGGCGCGGTGGGGCGACGTCGTCGAGGTGGACGCACAGTGCACCAAGGTCGGCCGGACGAGCGCCACCCTCGCGTTCGACATGCGGGCGAGCGGACGGCCGTGCTGCTTCGTGGAGACGACGTACGTCTACGCCGACGAGGCAGGCACCCCGCAACCGATCCCTGACGACGTGCGCACGCGACTCATGGCAAGCCGGCCAACGTCGCTGCCCGGGTGAAGATCGCGTCGAGCATCGGCGCCGTCAGCCGGCCGGTGAAGGTGTTCTGCTGACTGACGTGATAGCACGCAAGGACAGTCCGTCCGTCCGCTTCGGCCTCGACGCCATGACCGAAGGCAGGCGGCCGCAGTGGCGCGGCGATGCCGGCCGCACGCAGCGTCGGCCAGAGCGCCGCCCAGCCGAACGCGCCGAGCACGACCACGACCCGGAGGTTGGGCCAAAGTAGCTGCAGCTCACGGACCAGCCAGGGTCGGCACGCGTCCCGCTCGTCCGGGGCGGGTTTGTTCGCGGGCGGCGCGCACCTGACCGGCGCGGAGATCCGGACGCCGCGCAGTTGCAGCCCGTCGTCGGCGGAGACCGATGTCGGCTGATTGGCCAACCCGACGCGATGCAGCGAGGCGTAGAGCCAGTCACCACTGCGGTCACCAGTGAACATCCGGCCGGTGCGATTTGCGCCGTGCGCCGCGGGGGCCAGCCCGACGACCAGGATGCGCGCATCCTCCGGGCCGAAGGAGGCCACGGGCCGCCCCCAGTAGGTCTGGTCGGCGAAGGCACGGCGTTTCTCTGTGGCCACCTGCTCGCGCCACGCGACCAACCGTGGGCATGCTCGGCACACGCTCGCGCGCGCGTTCAGCTCGTGCAGTGTGCGCGCCGATTTGGCGAGGCGGTCGACGTCCGTGGCCGAGTGCGCGACCGCCGTGCGTGGTGTGGCCGGGTCGCCGGGCCAGCCGGAGCCGGGAGGTACGGGCACGGGTGAAGCCTGCCAGGGAGCCGATCGCCGCTTCCTGGGTAGGGTCAAGCCGAACTCGAGAAACCGGGAGCGGCTATGGCAGCAGGCGCAAAGATGGGTCTCAAGCTGATCAGCGTCGTCATCGGCATCCCGGTCGGCATCGTCTCCAAGAAGGCAGTGGAGCGAGCTTGGCTGGCGGCACGGCCGGAGGATCCGCCGCGCAAGCCGTCCGAACCCGACGTTCGGTGGACGGACGCGCTCGGGTGGGCCGCGTTGTCTGCCGCCGGCATCGTGCTTGCGGAGCTGGTGACGCAAGCCAGCGCGCGGGCGACGTACAAGGCGATCACGGGCAGCCAGCCGCCGCAGCCCAAATCGGAGAAGAACAAGTCGGTGAAGGACAAGGCCGACTAGCTGGTACGTCGGCCGCTCCACGCCTCTGTGTTGCTGGTGCAGATGACGTTCGTGTCGGTGAAGGTGAGCGACTCGCGCATGGTGCCGGCTGCGCGTTCTGCACTGTCCGCGCCAATGCTGTGGAAGTTGCCGCGGAAGCTGTAGCTGAACTGCGTGGGGTGACCGCCGACCGTGCCGGAGTCGCTGGCGCTCCCCGAGAACGAGCCGTCGGCGGCGATCGTCGCCGCGGGCACGATGAGCTCATCGATGAGCCCGTTTCCGTCCGAGCAGTGCAGTGATTCCTGGTCGGAGACGTTCGTGATGCTGGTGCCTGACGCAACGGTGAAGGTGAGTCCGTTGAACGGGACGGAACCGGTGTAGCCGCCGGCCGGCGGCGGCGTGCTGGTCTGGGCCGGCTGCACGTCCCGTTGCCCGCTCCACGCCTCGGTGTTCGAGGCGCAGATGACACCGCTGTTCACGAACGTGATCGTCTCCCGCATGC
>DATFTS010000513.1:0-3031 GCA_035261645.1 Jatrophihabitans sp.
CGAGATTCCCGGTCGGCCGAGGCACTAGGCGTAAGGCTTCGAGCCGGGGGTTACCAGGCCGTGTTCGTAGGCGTAGACGACCGCATGGATGCGATCGCGCAGCCCGAGCTTGGCCAGGGCGTTGCCGACGTGCGTCTTGACGGTGGCCTCACCGAGGTACAGCTTGGCGGCGATCTCGGCGTTCGACATTCCGCGGGCCAGGCAGCTGAACACGTCGCGCTCGCGCTCCGTGAGCGGTCGGAGGGCGTCGGCCGCTGCAGCCGGTGACGGGCGGCGGACGAATTCGTCGAGCAGCCGGCGGGTCACCGACGGAGCGATCAAGGCATCGCCGTGCGCGGCGGCGTGGATCGCGGCGATCATCTGCTCGGGTGGGGCGTCCTTGAGCAGGAACCCGCTGGCGCCGGCACGCAATGCGTCGTACACGTATTCGTCCAGGTCGAAGGTGGTGAGGATGACCACCCTGGTGTCGCTCGAGCCGACGATACGGCGGGTGGCCTCGATCCCGTCCATGGTCGGCATGCGGATGTCGATCAGGGCAACGTGTGGCCGGAGCAGGCCCACGAGCTCGACCGCCTGCGCGCCGTCACCCGCTTGGGCGACGACGTCGATGTCTGGCTCGGCTTCCAGCAGCCGGGCCAGGCCGGCGCGCATCAGCTGCTGATCGTCGGCAATGATCACCCGGACGCTCATGCCGAGGCCGCCGGCAGCCGGGCGTGGACTCGGAAGCTGCCGTCCGCGAGAGAGCCGGCTTCGAGGGTGCCGCCGTAGAGCGCGACCCGTTCCCGCATGCCGACCAGGCCGTGGCCGCCGACCGCGATCGGGTGTGGGAGCGCGGCAGGCGCGGCGTCGTTGCAGATCTCGATGTCGATCGCATCCGCGAGGTAACGCAGCCTGACGCGCGCGTTGCTGCCTGGTGCGTGTTTGACGATGTTGGTCAGCGACTCCTGCACGATCCGGTAGGCGGCCAGGTCTACCCCGGTGGGCAGTGCGTTCGCCTCGCCCTCGATCACCAGCTGCAACGGAACACCTGCTTGGTTGGTACCGGCGATCAAGTCGGGCAGCTGCGCCAGCCCCGGTTGTGGCTGCAGGGGTGGTGTCGGCTCGCCGTCGCGGCGCAACACACCCAGCATTCGGCGCAGCTCGGCCAGCGCGTCCCGGCCGGCGGTTTCGATGCCCTCCAGCGTCCGCGCGGCCGCGGCCGACTGCGATGTGAGCAGCCGACGCTCCACCGAAGCCTGCACCACCATCAGGCTGACGTCGTGCGATACAACGTCGTGCAGCTCGCGCGCAATGCGGGCGCGCTCCTCCACCACGGCGCGCTCGGCGGCCTCCGCGGCCTCGCGTTCGGCCTGCGCGGCGCGGCGTTCGTGCGCCTCGGCCCGACGCCGGCTGCGCGCGAAGCCCAGCCCGAGGCTGAACGCGATCAGCAGCGTGACATCCGGCCCGGCCACGTTGCCGATCGGCTTGCCGGCGATCAGCGACGGGATATCCGAAGCAACACCCAAAGCCACGGTGACCCACGCCGCGCGCGCCGCGCGACCCTCGGCGTACGCGGCCGCGGAATACACCGCGATGAGCAGCGCGACGAAGGGCTCGAGTGGCGGCTGCTGATCGAGCGGATACAAGCCGAAGACCCAGATCGACTCGATCACCGCGACGATCACCAGCGTGCTCAACGGCCATCGGCGCCGGCAAGCGATCGGCACCGACATCGCGATCACGAACGGCAGATGCGCCCACCGCGAGCCGGGAAACACCCCACCCAACGCCCCGGCGAACAAGTCGATCACCCCGATCGTCAGCAGCACCGCAGCCAGTGCCCCGTCAAACACGGCATGGCGCCGACCGGATCGCTCCCTCCACATGGCGACAACGGTAAGCGAAACCGGCCCATCCAGCGCTCCACCCGCAGGCGGAACCGGCGGCTGGCGGATTCCCCCGTGCGGGGGAGCCGTGCCACCCGGCCAGGCGAGGACGGCGTGGCCGCTCCACGCCTAGCGTCGCGTCCCGTCAAACCAACCGACTCCGGAAAGGTCGCCCGATGGCTCACATCCGCATCCAGCACGTCGCACTCGCGCTGGTCCCACTCGACATCACGCTGTTCGTGCTGGCCGGCATCCCCCGCTACAGCAACGCGAAGCACGGCGCCGATCACGTTCTCGGCGGCATCTTCTGGATGGGCTTCCTCGCCGGCACCCTGGCGTTGCTGATCACCCTCGCGATCTGGATCACGCGCACCACCCGCGCCCGGCGAGCCTCGTCGTGAACCCGGCCCGGACCGCTGCCGTCCTCGTAGCCGCGAGCAGCTGTCTACTGGCGGCGGCGTGCACCTCCAGCAACCAGACCGCGCCGCGAACCGCAACTGCGCCGCCGGCCTCGACGTCCGCAACCGGCCGATCGATAGGCAAGAGCAGCTTCACCGACCGCGCCTCCGCCGTCTGCGACCGCAGCAATCAGCAACTCGGCGCCGCCGCTCGGCACGCCTTCGGCAACCGCCGCCCGACCCCGACCACATGGCGCACCTTCATGCTCAGCACGGCGCTGCCGATCATCACGCATCGCCTCGATACGCTCGCCTCGCTGCCCCAGCCGGATCGCGACCCTTCAAGCGTCGCGGTCATACTGAGCGCTGGCCGGTCCGCCGTCACCGCCGCGAGAAACAACCCGCGGCTGCTCTCCCCCGCCTCGCCCGCACCCTTCGGCCAGTTCGACCACCTCACCACGGCCTACGGCATCCCCACCTGCGCAGTCGGGGGCTAACCAGCGCGGCGCCTACCGAGCTGCGGATGAATCAGGGGGTAGGCGGGTCCTCCTGCGCGAGATTATGCTCGCGCGCATGGGAGCCCTGCCGGTTTTTGACGGCAGCGCGCTGATCAGCGCCCTCGACGCCCAACGTGCTGACCGTGAGCTGGGCTGGACCGCGCTCGCGGACGAACTATGGCGGCAATCCGCAGAACTCAACTCGCAGCTGTCGGATCATTCGCTGTGCCCAGGAGCGCTCGTCAGAACCGCGAAGCGAGCAACTATGTCC
>DATFTS010000514.1:0-5082 GCA_035261645.1 Jatrophihabitans sp.
AGGCGCTGGTTGCAATGCCTTCCTTCGCGGCGTGATGCTGAACTGCACGCCCGGTTGATGACTGGAGGCTTCAGTGACTGGATTCGATGGAGAGCCGGACGACAACGGCCTGGGCGGACCATCGCTGCTCCCGCCTGAGGAGAGCCTCGATGACGAGGAGGTAGGACTTGATCTCGACGAGGGCTACTCCCCTGGTGAACGCGCCCGGGCGCTCGAAACCTGGGGCACGACCGATCGCGAGCAGAGCGTCGGCGAGAGCTTGGCGATTCGGCTCAGGCGCGAGGAGCCGGACGTCAGCGACGGCGTGTCCGGCGACGGGATCGGGGACATCGTCGACACCGATGGCGAGCCGCGCGACGATCAGGTGGGCGACCTGCGCGCCGGTCGGCTGGTCTACGACGACGACGAGCCTGTCCAAGGCGAACCCGGACGCGGTCGCGACGTCGAGCACACCCGCGAATACTGGGCGGTCGACGTCGGCATCGACGGTGCGGCGGCTACCGCAGAGGAGGCCGCCGTGCACCTCGTGCCCGACGATGCCGATTTCGCCGATGAGCTGATGGACGACCCGGACGAGCAAGCGGCGCGCAGCTCGTCGGACGACGGGGCTCGCGTGTTCGCAGGGCGCATCGTGGCCGGCGGCGGCGAGACGCTCGGCGCCGCCGCCGACACGGACGCGTTGGACGACATGGCCGCGTTCCTCATGCGGCACAGCTACGCAGGCGACGTGACCGAAGCCGAGCGGCTGGAGATCTTCGCGATCGTCGAGGCGCATCAGGAAGGCGACGACCCAGCGACGGTCGAGCGCGCGTTGCGAAGGCTCGCGGCTCGGTTCCGCACGTACCCGGACTACCGCCCGGAATGGGTCCCCGGGCAGGAGCCGCCGGGTTGACCTCACGCAACTCCGGGATCAGGCAGCCTCTGGATCAGGCAACCTCTGAATCCGCCAGCGGCTCGAGAACGTCGGCCCGCTCAGCCGGTCGTTGCGCGGGCGACGCCTTGGCCGCCTGCTCGAGGACGAGGTACAGCTCGCGCCGAGATGTGATGCCGAACTTCTCGAACACCTTGTGCAGGTGGTACTCCACCGTGCGCGCGCTGATGAACAGTCGCTCCCCGATCTCCGGGTTCGTCAGACCGTCCCGGGCCAGGTCGGCGATCCGGGACTCCTGCGGCGTCAACTCCCCCCACGTCTCGACCGCGCGGCGGCGCACCTTCTCGCCGGTCGCGAGGTGCTCTCGGTGTGCCCGCTCTGCGAAAGCCTCCGCACCCATTGCTGCGAACGCGTCGCGTGCTGCGCGCAGTTGCGGACGCGCGTCGATTCGCCTGCCTTGCCGGCGCAACCACTCCCCGTACACCAACTGCGCCCGGGCCAAGTGCACCGTCACCTGCGACTGCTGCAGCCGCTCGATGGCCTGCTTGAACAGTCGCTCGGCGGTGTCGCCCTCGCTGAGCAGCGCGCGCGACCGTGCCACGACGCCGAGGGCCCAGTCGGTGCCGAACGCCGCCGCGCGCTCGGACAGCGCATCGAGGGTGCACTGAGCCGCACCCAGATCTGAACACCGCACCGCTGCCTCGATGAGCTCGGACATCGCCAGCCCCGGCAGGCCCAACTCATCGTGCGCAACCGCGTCACGGGCGGCTGCGAGGGCGGCGTCGTATCGTCCCAAGCCGTTGAACAGCACCGCCTCCCCCAGGCTCACGGCGGTGAGGATGCTGCCTTCACCGCGATCGCGAGCGTCGCGCCGAGCGGCGCCGAACAGAGCGAGGGAGCTTTGCTCGTGACCGCCCCAACCGGCCAACAGTAAGGCGGCGTGCCGCAGCGGCGGCGTGCCCATGCCGGCGGACACAGCGTCCGCGTCGGCGATAACCGTCGCTGCGGCCTTGAACTCGCCGCGATGGAGATCAGCAATCGCTCGCTGCGTGAGTGCGTAGGGCAGCACCGTCAGCGAACCCGCCTCTAAGGCGCTGTCGTGGGCGGCTGCTGCGAGTGCCTGCCATGACTCGTCGTCGCACACGTCGAGAGCTGCAAGGGCAGCGAGCCACAGCCAACGCGCGGTGGCGTGCGAGTCGACGCTGCGCATCTCTGCGATCGCGCGGCGCACCTGCTGGTTGGCGGTCAGGGATCCGGTACGGAACCGGGTCACCAGGGCGTCGAGTAAGTCCTCCGCCGGCTCCGCGCCGGCCGGCGCACCAGCGGGGACCGCAGCCGCGACTGCCTTCGTGTCACTCCCTCGACCGAGCCGGCCGGCGAACACCGCTGCGACGAGTGCTTCGAGGTAGGAGTCGCGTGCCGCGCTCAGGTCGGTGACTTCGAGTCTGCGCGCGGCCTTGAGCAACGAATCGGCAGCGTCGTTGCCGCGCCGGTTCGCGAACGCGATCTGCGCGCGCTGGCGTTCGAGGCGCCCGCGCCGTGCCGCGTCGAGTGTCCCCACGTCCGCAGCCACCAGCAGCCGCGCCGCCGCGTCCGGTGCGCCGGCCTCGAACTTCGCCGCGGCAGCTGCCAGCGCGCGTTCGACTCTCTGGCCCGAGTGCAACGTCGGCATCGTGGCCCGCTCGAGGAACGCAGCCGCCGCGGATCGGCCACCACGCTCGCAGGCTGCACACGCATGCAGCTCGAGCTCAGCAGCGAGCTCGTCGTCCGGCGCGTATGCCGCCAAGGCGCGGTGCCACGCGCGGCGGTCGGGCGCCGCCTCACTGTCGGTGGCGTCGGCGAGGACTCGATGCGCCAGCCGACGATCGTCCTTGGAGGCCAGCGCGTACAGCGCCGCTCGTGCGGCAGGGTGATCGAACGTCACTCTCGGCCCGAACCGCACCAACCCGTCGGACTCCAGCCTCGCGGCGGCATTGGTCGGGATGGCGAGTTGCTTGCCGGCGCGCCATTGCAGGGCCGGGTCCCCCGTCGGATCCGAAGCCGCGAGCAGCGCAACCAAGCGGCTTTCGGCAGGCAGTTGCTCAAGTTGATCGATCAGTCCCTCCAGCGAACCGCGCGAACAGCCACTGGCGACGCCCACGCCGAAGCCGCCGGCGAAGTCCGCGGCCGAGATGCCCCGCACGACGTCGAGCAAGTCCTGCGGGTTCCCGCGCGTCTCGGCAATGATGCGGCCGATCACCGCCTCGTCCACGCGGCCCCGGATGTGCGAGGTCATCAAGGCCCTGGACTCCGCGTACGACAACGCCTTGACGTGCACTGTGCGCACATCCGCGAGTTCCTGCGTCGCAACACCTTCCCGGGCAGCCAGCAAGACTGCCAGGGCGTCAGCAGCAAGTCGGCGGAACGCGAAAGCGAGAACCTCCGCCGACTGCCGGTCCAGCCAGTGGACATCGTCGATGATGCACAGAAGCGGCGGCCCGCTCGCGGCGGTGCTCAGCAGTGCCAGGGTGGCCAGCCCGAGCACCAGCCGGTCCGGGGGGCCGTCACCAAGACCGATGACCGCGTCCAGTGCCTCGCGCTGGCCGCCGGAGAGCCGAGCAAGGCAGTCCGGCAAGGCACTGCAAAGCAACTGCAGGCCGGCGTAGCGCAGCTCCCGCTCGGACTCGACACCGCGCACTCGCACGATGCGGAACCCCTCGGCGCCGGCCGCGGCACGATCGAGCAGGGCAGTCTTGCCGATACCCGGCTCGCCGCGCAGCATGAGAACCTCGCTGTGCCCCGCCCGGGCCTGCTGCACTTGCCGTTCGAGCGTGGCCAGTTCGGCGATCCGCCCCATGAAAGGGACGATCGACGCCGAGTAACTGCTGTAAGCGATCGCGTCCGGAATCACGCCCCGAGACTCCCGCGAAACCGTCTCCCTGTGGCCAGGGAAATACCCGGGCACCACCCCGGGGTCCACCGGCACCGGAACCACCCCCGGGGCCCGGGATCGACCCGGCCCGTACCGCGGCTGGGCAGCTCACGGAGTCGACGACCGCCGGATGGGCGCGATTGTGCCGTCATGACGAAACACGAGAAGAAGTCAAAACGGAGCGACGCCACCGACATGACAGCTGAGCGGCCGCCGCTGCACGAGGCGATGGGCGACGGACACGCCTCGCCGCCGGGATTCGACGAGTTCGGCGAGGGGCACGAAGAGCCGCCCGGCGCCGACGAGTTCGGCGAGGGGCACGAGCAGCCGCCCGGCGCCGACGAGTTCGGTGAGGGGCACGAGCAGCCGCCCGGCGCCGACGAGTTCGGTGAGGGGCACGAGTCGCCCCCTGGCTCCGATGTCATGAGGGCGCGCGACGATTAGGTCAGGGACGCGGCAGAGAACAAGAACGCGTCGACTGACTTTGGGGGTTAGCGGATATGTCACACCGTCCGGAACTCAATGTGGCGCACGCCCTGAACCTTGTACGGGCCGCCGCCAAGTACAGCACCACGCACGACAGACGCGCTGATCAAGACGCGGGCGGGCTCGCGTACGCGCATTTCGGAGCTCCGGTTGGCGTAGTCGGCTGGGCCTTGGCGCTCGCCGGCGCGGGAATCGACGAACTGGAAGCGATGGGCGAGCGGTCCGTGCGCGAGCTGTACCGAACGGATTTCCTGTCGGTCGGGCTTACTCTCGGCGCGCTCGTCGTCTTCGACGGGGCACAGCGAAGCGAGCGGGCGGGCGAACCCCACGCGCAAGTACTCGACCGGGCAACTGCCGTCGCGACTCGCTACGTGGAACTGGTGTGCTGCTCCGACGGCTTGGTGTCCCACCACCCTTCGCCGGTTGACCTGTCCCTACTGGCGATAGCGTGAACGGGCTACACCGGGCGCGCTGATGCTCGACCGGGGCGCCGCCGTCCGAGCCCGACCGACGCCACGATCATCGCCGCACCGAGCAGCAGCAGTCCGGTGAACACCCAGCCGAGCGGCCCGCCGAACACCGAGAAGCCGGGCACGCGGCTGATCACCTGGCCGAGCCGGCGCAGCGGCGCGACGATCGCCGACCGCCTGCCAGGCGAGGACACAGGTGCCCGCGTCGCCAGTTCCGACCGTCCGGAGTGGCGGGATGGGCCGACCCGCCGCTGCCGTGGAGTGCCCCGCTGGTCGGACGCGGCTGGTGACGTGGCCAGCACTGCGGAGCTCAACTCCGTCAACCGGCGCGCACCGGCCGATGC
>DATFTS010000515.1:0-3347 GCA_035261645.1 Jatrophihabitans sp.
CACTGACGGCCGACCAGCAGGATGCTGCTGCGCAGGGTGACAGAGGGGCTGCTGCGCAGCCGCAGCGCGACAGGGGGCCGTCGCGTCCCCGGCGTCGACGCCGCCGTGGATCACATGCACGCGAGGGTTCCCAGCCGGCGCCCGAGGTGGGTAGCGAGGGCGCGGCCGGCGGCGGGCCTGCGGCCGACTGAAGCGTGCCGTAGGCGAGGATGGGAGCCGTGAGCGAGGAGAGCGGCGCCGTCACGTCCGCCGAGGTGCCGGACGAGTCGCCGGCCGCAACCGACGCTCCCGCAGCACGCGCGACCACGCCGCCCTCGCCCTCGGACGTCGCGATCGAGCGCTACCGCGCGCGGATGCGGCGAGGTCGCACCGTCTATTACGCGGCGCTGGCAGTGATCGTCGCCGCAGTCGGGACGCTGGTCGGTGTGGTTTTGGCCAACGGCGAGGCGGCGCACGCGTCACTGCACACCTTCGCGCCGCCACCGGCGGCGTTGCCGCTGGAGAGTGCCGCACAGACGCAGCAGGAGGTCTGGCACAGCTCCGATCATCTCGCCGCCGGTACGCCACTGTGGGGCGGCACGCTCGTCACCTACTCCGCGCACACCATCGGCGGGCTTGATGCGCGCACGGGCAAGCGCACCTGGAGCTACACACGCACAGACCGAACAATCTGTGCCGGCGCGCAGCTCACCGGCACGGCGGTCGCGATCTTCGACAACAACGGCAACTGCGACGAGGTGGACGCGTTCGACGCCGACACCGGGCTGCGCCGCTGGACGCGCACACTCGACATGGACGGCCAGCCTGTCAACGGTTCGGTGACGCTTCAGGTCACCGACAGCGCAATCCTCGTCGCGTCGCGAACCACCATCTACGCGATCGACCCGGTGTCGGGTTTCAACAAATGGGTCTACTCGCGTTACGGCTGCACCGTCGATCATGTGGTGCTGGGCAGCGCGGGCGCGTTGATCAGCCAGAACTGTTCGGTGAACGTCCGGTGCAAAGACGTCAAGTTCTGTGGTGTGGGACCGCAACTGCTGCTGCGCGATGGAAACGCAGGACGCAATGACAAGGACAAGCCGAACGCGGATGAGATCAAGTGGAATCTGATCGGCAACGCCGAGGTGCCGGTGTCCGCCGATCAGGTGATCAGCTCGGTGACCGCGAACGGGCAGAGGCTACGTTTGCGTGCCAGCGATCATGGCACTCGGATCCGGTCGGTGACACTGACCCCGGTTACCAGCTCACTCGGACCGATCACCGCGTACGCCACTGACCAGGCCGAGATCATTTGGCTCGCCGGCCAGACATACGCGATCCGGCCCGACGCAGCGAAACCGCAGTGGCGCACTGACACACCGGGCCCGCCGGTGGTCAGTGCGCCGACTGTCGGCGGGGCGTTGACGCTGGCCACGGCGCGGATCACGGTGCCCACGAACACCGGCATCGGCATCGTCGACGGCAACGACGGGCAGATCATCCAGTCGTTCAGCGTGCAGACACCGCCGGCTGGGGCGCGTGTCTACTCCCTGGGCCGCGGCTTCCTCGTCGCCGGGCCGTCAGGCATGGTGGCCTACCGTTGACCGGCGCGTCCCAGCTGCAGATCGGGACCGCTCGGCGCGTCGAGTTCGATCTCCCGACGCAACGGATCGCGGCCTTGCAGTCGGGCGAACGCGGCGCGCGGCCCGCGCTGCTTGTCCCCGGCTACACCGGCAGCAAGGAGGACTTCGGCCCGATCCTTGACCCGCTTGCCGCGGCGGGATTCCTCGTCACGGCGATCGACCTGCCCGGCCAGCTGGACTCACCCGGCTTCGCGGAGCCAGCTGACTACACACCGGACCGGCTCGCGCGGGTGGTGTGCGAGCTCGCCGCGCAGCTCGCTGATTCGACGCGGCCGGGTGGCATGGCGCAACCGGATGGCAGGGTGCTGCTGCTGGGCCACTCGTTCGGCGGGCTTGTGGCACGGGCAGCTGTGATCGCTGAGCCGGCGCGGTTTGCCTCGCTCGTACTGCTCGGCTCCGGGCCGGCACGTATAGACGGCCAGCGCCGGATGACGATGGACCAACTCGATCCCGTGCTCGCCAGCGCCGGCGTCGCAGCCGTGTATGCCGCGATGCAAGCCGAGTGGGAGAAGGACCCTGGGTACGTCGCACCCGCGCCTGACCTCGCGTCGTTCCTGGAGCGCCGCTTCCTGAGCGGGACGCCGGCGATGTTGAAGGGGATGGCCGACGCGCTGCGTGATGAGCCGGACCGGGTAGAGCACCTGCGTGCAACGGGCGTCCCGGTGTCGGTGTTGCACGGTGCCGACGACGATGCCTGGCTGCCGCCCCTGCAGCACGCGATGGCGCAGCGGCTCGGTGCAAACTATGTCGTGATCCCCGACGCAGCCCATTCACCCGCCGTCGAGAATCCCGCGGCGACGGCTGCCGCTTTGATCGACCTCTGGACCTAGTCGGCATCTGCGAGCCCCGTCCACGGCTCCAGGGACGCAGAGGACGCCTGCCCCTCCGGACAGTGCGACCGGAAGTCGCACCAGGAACAAGCTGTCGACGGCCGGGCCGGAAACACGTCGTCCGCGTTGGCTCCCGCAGCCAGCGTGTCGGTGGCGGCAACGATGTCGTCTGCCGTGTTCTCCGCACGCTCGAGGTGACGCTGCAGCGACTCCTCGGTGTGGTCGAACGCGGCGACCGATCCGGTGGGCAGGTGATGCAGTTCCACCCGTCGACATGGTCGGCGCAGGGTGCGGCGCGCTCCCAGCACGTACAACGCCAGTGCCTGCGACCCTCTGGCGTCGTCCTCGTCCAGTCCGCGCCGCCCGGTCTTGTAATCGACCACGACAAGCTCGCCGTCACGATCGTCGATGCGGTCGACGCGCCCAGAGACCGCCAGACGTGCGCTGTGGGTGGCCACCGTCCGCTCGACGCCGACCGGCTCGTCGGCGGCGTCAACCGCGTCCGCGAGGTAGCGACAGACCCATCTCGCCGCGTTCGCCCGGCTGCGCGCTGACTGGCCGTCGTCACGGAAACCGATGTTCTGCCAATTGCGCTCGACGAGGTGGCCGCCGGCCTCGGGCGTGCGGTGCGCTGCTGGCAGCGACCACCACTTCGACAGCGCAAGGTGCACGACCGCGCCGACAGTGTTGTGGGCCCACGGCTGCCCCCGTGCGGGCGGTGGTCGATCGACGTAGGTGAAGCGGTAGCGGCGCGGACAGTCGAACGCCGCGAGCCGCGACGGGGTGCACAGGAACAGCCGCGCCGGCATGTCGGCCAATCGCAGCTGTTCACCGTTCACGGGATCACCGTAGGCGCCGCCACCGACAGTTTCAGGGCGCGCTGTCACTCGTCACC
>DATFTS010000516.1:0-3612 GCA_035261645.1 Jatrophihabitans sp.
GCGGGGTCGGGCAGCGCGCGCAACGTGGGCGTGACGGACGGGTTCTTTCCGAACTTCGCGACGTACGCGTCCAACAGTGCGCCGCGCTGGGCTACCGGCACCTCGGTGGCGGTGATCGACTCGGTTCTCTTCCTGTCTGACAATGTCGCGGTGCCGGCGGCTTTCAGGTTTCGCACCCAGTCGCTGTCGCCGTGGACGGAGACGAGGTAGCGCGCACCGCTGTGGTGCAACAAGACGACCGGCACGGTCTGACTACGGCCGGTATGTCGTCCTGCGACGGAGAGCCGCAAGATCACCGACGGCCGGAAGAGGACGGACAGCCGGTTGCCGACGTGCCGCTGCATCCAGTTCGGCCTGACGTAGTGACGTGGAGCCATCGGGGTTCCTTTCTTCGAGACGGTGTTCACCACGGAACGCCCTTCGGGGGGCGCCGGGCCAGGTGATCGTCGGCTTGGCATGCTGGCGATCATTTCGGGCGCGACGGGTCTCCGTCGTCAGACCAGGGCGGGCACTGTCCGGCGTCCAGGTACTGCGGCTGCGGTAGGCCCAGAACCCGCCGAAGGTTGACGTGCGGGCGTTGTGCCTCGGCTTACGGTGATCGGATGGACACGGCGGTGGTGGCGCGTCGCCTGCCTCGCCGACCGCTGCTGACCCGTGGCGCCGCCCTCGACGTGGCGATTGCGGCCGGCGCGGCGTTGATCCAGGTCGGCGGCACGACGCTGGCGGCCCACAGCCAGCACGGAGTGCGGACGCTGGATTGGCTGGGGTATTTGCTGCTCGCGGCGGCTGCTGCGGTGCTGGTGGTGCGCCGCCGCTGGCCGGTGCTGGTGTTCGCTGCAACGCTGGCTGCTACGTTCGCGTACGCCGTGTCCAACTACCCGGGCGGACCGATCTGGGCTGGGTTGATCGTCGGTCTCATCACCTTGCTGGTGAGTGGGCACCGGGTCATCGCCTACGCCTCGCTACCGGTCGGCTACGTCGCGTTCCTCTGGGTCGCGAAGCTGATCAACGACAAGCCGACCCCGTCAGCGCTAATGGCCGTGGGCATCGCGGTGTGGCTGCTGTTCCTGCCGGCGGTCACCGAGCTGGTACGTAACCGGCGCGCCTACGCACAGGCGAACCGGCAACGCGCCCTCGAGGAACAGCGTTCGGCGCGCGAGGCGGCGCGTCGGCAGGCCAGTGAGGAGCGGCTGGGCATCGCGCGTGAGTTGCACGACGTGCTTGCGCACAGTCTGTCGCTCATCAACGTGCAGGCCGGTGTCGCGTTGGAGTTGATGGAGCAGAACCCCCAGCAGGTGCGCTCGGCGTTGGACGCGATCAAACGCACCAGCAAGGACGCGCTTGTCGACGTGCAGGGTGTGCTGTCCTCGCTGCGCCGTCCGGACGAGGCGGTGCCGCTCACTCCCGCGCCGACGCTGCGCGAGCTGGACGACCTGATCCGGCAGGCGCGCACCACCGGGCTCGTGGTGGACGTCGCCATCGCTGACGGTGCGCTCGAGTCGCCCGCTGCTGTCGACGCCGCCGCGTACCGCATCGTGCAGGAGGCGCTTACCAACGTTGTACGGCATGCGCGGGCAACCCAGGTGGCCATCCGACTGGACACCGACGGCGCGGAGCTGGCGGTGACTGTCGACGACAACGGGTGCGGGACCGCACCTGAGGTTGGGAACTACGACAAGCGCCGTGGCGAGGGCATCGCGGGCATGCGGGAACGCGCCGCCGTATTGGGCGGGCGTCTGTCCGTCGGGCCGCGGCCGACCGGAGGATTCAGGGTCGAGGCTCGTCTGCCGCTGGCCTTGAGCACGGAGTCATCACAACCGTGATCAGGGTGCTGCTGGCCGACGATCAGGCGCTGGTGCGGGCCGGGTTCGCCGCGCTGCTCGATGCGCAGGACGACATCACGGTGGTCGGCCAGGCCGCCGACGGCAGCGAGGCGATCCGGCTGACCCGCGAGCTGAGCCCGGATGTGGTGCTGATGGACATCCGGATGCCCGGCGTCGACGGACTTGCGGCAACCCGGACGATCGCCGCCGATGCTCGGCTGGGCGGTGTGCGGGTTGTCATCCTCACCACCTTCGAACTGGACGAATACGTGTTCGAGGCGCTGCGTTCCGGGGCGGCCGGGTTCCTGGTGAAACACACCGAGCCGGTCGAGTTGGTCCGCGCCGTCAAGGTGGTGGCGGACGGTGCCGCGCTGCTGTCACCGAGCATCACCCGTCGACTGATCGACGAGTTCGCCGACCGCGCCAAGGTGCCACCGCCCGACGGCTCGCTGGCGGTCCTCACCGAGCGGGAACGCGAGCTGGTCGGGCTGGTGGGTGAGGGGCTGTCCAACGACGAGATCGCGCAGCGTCTCGTGCTCAGCCCGGCCACTGTGAAGACGCATGTCAACCGCGCCATGACCAAGCTGCACGCCCGCGACCGGGCCCAGCTGGTGGTGTTCGCCTACGAGGCAGGACTGGTGCGTCCGGGCTGGGCGAGCTGACCGGCGCGCGTACTGCGGTTGCGGTAAGGCAACTGCCCGCGCACAGACGACGACGTTCGGCCGCTGCGTACCGAGGCTTGCTGCATGACCACATCACTCACCTCAACCGCGGTGGTCCGTGCCGAGCAGGCCCGCAAGGTCTACGGCGCCGGCGACGCAGCAGTCACAGCGCTCGACGGCGTCACCCTTGCCATCCCGGACGGGCAGTTCATCGCGATCATGGGACCGTCCGGGTCGGGCAAGTCCACTCTGATGCACTGCCTGGCCGGTCTGGACACCCTGACCGGCGGGCAGGTGTTCATCGGCGACCTCGAGCTCGGAGCGCTCTCCGACCGGGAACTGACGCGGTTGCGCCGCGACCGGATCGGGTTCGTGTTCCAGGCATTCAACCTGCTGCCCACCCTGTCGGCGCTGGACAACATCACGCTGCCCATGACCCTGGCCGGAACCACACCGGATCGGGACTGGCTCGATACGGTGATCGACACCGTCGGCCTGGGTGGCCGGCTCACGCACCGCCCCGCGGAACTGTCCGGCGGCCAGCAGCAACGCGTCGCCGTGGCGCGCGCGCTGGTCAGCCGACCGGAGATCGTGTTCGCCGACGAACCCACCGGCAACCTCGACTCGCGCAGCGGCGCCGAGGTGTTGCAGTTCCTGCGAAACGCCCGCGACTTGCTGCACCAGACGATCGTGATGGTCACCCACGACCCGGTGGCGGCCGGCTACGCCGACACCGCGGTCTTCCTCGCCGATGGCCGCCTGGTCGGCGCACTGGACCGGCCCACTGCGCCGGTGGTGCTCGACTACCTCAAGACGCTGGAGGCTTGAGCACTCATGTGGACCTTCGCCGCCCGCAACCTGTGGGCCCACAAGCGCCGCCTGACCGCTACCGTGCTCGCCGTCGCACTCGGTGTCGCGTTCCTGGCCGGCACGCTGCTGCTCACCGACACACTGCGCGCCAACTTCGACAAGCTCTTCACCCAGGCCAACGGCAGCACGGATGTCGTTGTCCGCAGCGCGACCAAGATCTCCGGCGGAGCCGGGACCGGTCAGCGCACCGGTGTCGAGGCCAGCCTGCTGCCCAAGATCCGCACGGTGCCCGGAGTGGCCGACGCCCAGCCCTATGT
>DATFTS010000517.1:0-7791 GCA_035261645.1 Jatrophihabitans sp.
GCCGTACACCCGGGCCATGTCGACGCCGGCTACTGCGCCGACCCGCTCCTCGATCGGCAGCGGGTGCACCTTTACGCCGCCGACGTTGATGACCTCGGACGTGCGTCCGCGGAAGACGATGCGGTTGTCGACGATCTCGACGAGATCGCCGGTGGGGCGCCAACCGTCGGGATCGACCGGTTCCTCGCCGTAGTAGCCGAGCATGCCGACGCGCGAGCGCACCCACAGCTCGCCGTCGACGATTTTCATCGCGACGTCGGCGTCGTCGCCACGATCGAGCACGTCGAGTGACAAGCCGCTCCGACCGTCCCTGACGGATCCGCTCGAGCCGAACTCGCTTGCGGCGTAGACGTGCGAGATCTTCGCTTGCGGGAAGGTCCGGGCCAGTTCGGCGAGGACGGGTGCCGGGACGGCCTCGCCGCCGAGTGTGATCTGTGCCAGTTGCGGCGTTGCGCCGCCGTCAGCGCGCAACTCCGCGAGCAGGAAGCGCCAATAGGTCGGCGTCGCGCTCGCGTGGTCGACTCCGTGGGCGCGCATGGCGGCCAGTCCTTCGCGTGGGCGACGCAGGGCGGGCGCGACGAGTGTCGCACCCGCTGCGAACACATGCAGCAGGATCTGCAGGCCGGCGAACTGATGCAGCCCGTACGCGAGCAACCACCGCTGGTCCGGGGTGCTTGGTATGCGTCCGGTGGAGCGGAGCAGCCGGGTCCAGTCATGCCGCACACCTCGCGGTGTGCCCGTCGTACCTGTCGTGAGTACGAGATGCGGGCGTGCCGCGGGCTCGTGCTGCGCGGATGGCTCGCTGCTGAGCAACTCGGCTACGTCCATACGTTCCATACCGTCCGGTATGTCTTCTCGGCCGCCGATGACGACTTCGTGGTCGAAGCGCTTTCGCAGCGTGGCGAGTTCGTCAGCATCGTCGAGTGGCGGGTACTGACACGCCTCCGCACCGGCGAGCGAAGCGGCCCCGAACAGGGTGGCGACCGTGATTGCGTCGTGGTCGAGGCTCGCGAAGCGCTCGATGCCCTTGTCGCGCAGCGCGCGGGCCGCGCGCTCGGCGCGCGTGACGAGCTCGCCATAGGTCACGGTGGCGTCGTCAGTGACGATCGCGGGTCGCGCGGCGTCCGCGCGACGAAGCAGCTCGATCAAGCCTCGGCGACGGCGGCGTCGAAGAAGGTGACGATGTCGCCGACGGTCTGCGGCATGGTGTCCGAGCTGAACGGGTCGCGCCCGAGCTCGTCCTCGAGGACGGCAGAGAGCTCGGCCGTCTCGAGCGAGTCGAGCCCGATGCCCTCCGCATAGAGCGGCGTCTCAGGGGTGAAGTCGGTCTCCTTGCCGACCCGGTGCAGGAAGGACCGAAATGTCTGTTCGGCGCGCTGGGATTCGGTCATCTGCTGCTGATCTCCTACCGGTCAGAAGTACGCCGAGATTATCCCAGCGACCCGCTTCACGCGCGGCGAGCGACCGAACAGCACTTGTAGTCTGCGCACCGTGACTACGCCGACGCAGCACAGCTTGTACGGTCCGCCGACCGGCCTGCGCGGGCGGCTGCGCGAAGCGGCGCGCCGCCGGGTTCAGCGCTGGGTGTTCGGGGCGGAGGCGAACTTCCCCGGCGACCCGCGGCGGCGAATGATCGCCGACCACACGGTGACCGCCGATCTGCGGCTCGTGCAGTACTCGGCCGAGGACGGCTATCCGGTGACGATCGGCAAGTACAGCGGCCTGACGCACACCGCGGTGATCTTCCACGGCGGCCTGCACCGCTCGGACTGGGTCAGTGCCGTGCATGCCCACTTCGAGGACGGTGAGTGGAAATGGCCCGATGGGGCGCTGTACAGCAAGGGTCCCGTGGTCGTGGGCAACGACGTGCTGGTCGCGTTTGAGGCGCTGATCATGTCCGGCGTCACCATCGGCGACGGTGCGATCGTGGCCCCCCGAGCAGTCGTGGTCAGCGACGTGCAGCCGTACGAGATCGTCGGTGGCAACCCGGCACGGCACCTCAAGTGGCGTTTCGACGAGGAGACCCGCGCGGCTCTGCTGCGCATCAAGTGGTGGGACTGGCCGGAGGAGAAGGTCAAGCGGCTGCGGCACGAGATCGACTCGCCGGACGTCGCCGGCTTCGTCCGCAGGCACGATCCGTTGTTGCGCGGCGAGGCGTCCTAACCCGCAGCCGGGGTGGAGCCGTGCGTGCCGACGCGGCGCGCAGGGTTGCCGAACACCACTGCATCGTCGGGCACGTCCGAGAGCACCACCGAGTTGGCGCCCACGACGGCGTTCGTCCCGATACGGACGCCGCCGACCAGTACGGCGTGCGCGCCGATCGTCGCGCCGTCGCAGATCGTCGCGAACTCCTGCTCCTGTTCGTCGCTCGCGTCGTAGTAGCGGGCAGCCGCAGTGACGCCGGCCGCGAAGGTGACGTTGTTGCCGATCTTGAGTCCGTACCCGATGTTGACGCCGACGGGGTGGGCGATCATCAGCCCCGAACCGATCTGCATGCCCGGGCCGAAGTCGGCCCCGAGCAGCACGATCCCAACGGTGCGCAGCATGCTCGCCGGCCGGACCTTGCCGGCGCGGAACATGCACTGCTGGGCCCGGATGATCAGCGAGGCGATCATGCCTGGCACGGTGAGACAACGCGCGAGGACGCGCAGCCAGCTGGGCTTCGCGTCGGCTCGGTAGCGGGCCAGGTCGGAGAACACGAGATCGCGGAACGACAGCTGCGCACCCGGCTCGGGGGTCGACATGCGCGAGACCCTAGTACAGCGGCGCGTGCTGCTCCCGGCGTGTCTGTTTCACCCGGCGCGCGAGCGCGTCCGCTGCTAATCTGCAGGCCAGCGCGAGTCTGTGTTACCGAGCCGGCGTGGCCGTCGCTAACTCGATCTGGAGTATTCAGCCCGATGCCTGATCCGCTTCCACTTCCGATCCGCGTCCTTGTCAAGGGTGCGTCGACCGTGGGTTGGCTCAGCGGCATGGGCGGCCCACGCTCTGACTTCGGCTTCCCGCGCGCGATCGAGGCGACGCTGCTGCAGTCCGGGCGGCCGACGGAGATCAGGACCTTCTCGGTGCCATCCGAACGGACGAAGACGGCGGTGCGTCGCTGGGAACGCGAAATGATCGGCTTTTCGCCGGACGTCGTCGTGCTCGTCTACGGACATTACGAGACGATTCACCTGTTCCTTCCGTGGTGGCTCGAGCGGCACGCCAACAGCCGGATCGTCCCGCCGCGCCGCTGGTCAACGCTGTACCGCACCCGACTGCTGCGTCCGCTGTGGATGTCTCTGGCGAAGCTGCAGGCACGCGCGGACATCAAGCTCGATCCGACGATTCGGCGTGGCCGCCCGCAGAAGGTGGTGGCCGACCTGGAAAAGATCATCAGCCACACGCAGGAACTGCACAGCCCGCTCGTCATCCTCTTCGAGTTGCTGCCTCCGGCGAAGCGCTATCGCAGCTGGTTCCCGGGTATGGCGCGGCGCATCGAGGTGATGAACGAGGCGATCGGCGGGCTGGTGGCACGCCTGGATCTGCCGAATGTGCGCTACTTCCGCGTCAGCGAGCTCGTCGACAAGTACGCCGACGGCGAGATCGACGTCGCGACGCCCGACGGGTTCCACTTCTCGCCCCACCTGCACCGGATGATCGGCGAAGAACTTGCGCGCGAGATCGTCGAATGGGCCGACACCCAACCCCACCTGCAGCTGCCGACCAAGCGCTCGCGACCGCGATCTGTGCGGCCGTCAGAGCGCGCCGGCTGAGTCAGCGTGGTCGACCCATTGCCGTTGCCGCTGCGCGTCTTCGTCAAAGGCGCGTCGACGGTCGTGTTCATCGCCGACATGGGTGGCCCGCGGTCGGACTTCAACTTCGGCCGGGTGATCGAGGCTGAGATCCTGGCGGCCGGCCGTCCCGCCGAGGTGCGGGTTTCGGGTGAGCCCTCGTACCTCTCGAAGTACAGCCTGCGCGATTGGGAACGCGACATCCTGGGCTGGTCACCGGACGTCGTGATCGTCCACCACGGGCACTACGAGAGCATCCACTTCTTCCTGCCCCGCTGGATCGAGCGGCACGCGAACAGTACGCGGTGGCGTCCGGGCCGGGTGCGGGCGCTCTACCGCACGAAGATCTTGCGAAAGTTGTGGGTCGCGCTTGCGAAGGTGCAGTCGCGTTTGGACCGGCGATTCAACTCGTTGCTGTTCGCGGGCAAGTTGCGGCGGGTGGGGACGGATGTGCAGGGGCTCATCGAGAACCTGCAGACGGTCGGCAGCCCGCTGGTACTGGTGCTGGAGGTGGTCCCGCCGGGGCGGCGCTGGCAGTCGTGGATGCCCGGTCTCGCCGAGCGGACCGCGTTCGTCAACGACGCGTTGCGCTCAGCTGTTCAGCGCGTCGGCCGGCCGAACGTCCGGTTCGTCCCGACGGTCGAAGAGCTCACTACGCGGCTCGATCCGGGCGAGGAGCCGACACCGGACGGCGGGCACTACTCGGCGCGCGCGCATCGCGTGCTCGGGGAACTGCTCAGCCGGGAGATCCTTGAGTGGGCGCAGACACAGCCGCATTTACAGGCCGCCGGTCGGCCGGCCCGGGTGCGTGACATCGGGCAGGCGGGGTAGCGGCAGGTCCACCCACACGCGCTTGCCGCCTGGCCGATGGTCGGCACCCCAGCGGCTGGCGAGTGCTTCGACGATGCGCATGCCGCGTCCGCGCCGGCGGCTGTGATCGAGAGCGGCCACGATCGGCTTCAACGCCGAACCGTCCGCCAGGGAGATGCGCAGCGAATCGGCGTGACGAAGCAGCTCCAGCTCGACGCTGTCGCCCCCCGGCGCGTGCTGGATGGCGTTGCTGACAAGTTCACTGGCGACGAGCTGTGCATCTGGCGAGATGGGCTCCAGTCGCCAACCACGCATAACGGCGTCGACGACCCGGCGGGCGGCGGCAGGCCCGTGGACGGTGGCCGGAATGTCAGCGGAGACACGCCACTGACCCACGGCCGATCTCCTTCGTGTTAGGAAACGCCGGTTTTTACCGTTCAGGCGATTATGCCCACGCGCGGCCCTGCCAAATCACACGAACTCGTGGCGGACTCAATGGCCGAGTAGCCTCCCTCACGCGGCGCTGCCAACGGGGGCCGCGGTATCACGGGAAGGATCGCACCGGCAGCCGATGAACGAGGTGACCGATCAGACCCAGGCGGCAGATGAGCCACTGTGCCGCGTGGACGTGCGGTGCGAGGAGGACGGCAGCGCATCGGTGCTGCTCGCAGGTGAGCTCGACATCGCCGCCGCTGCGGATGTGCGGGCCGCCTTGAACGAGGCGATCGCCAAAGGGGTTGCTGACATCCGGGTCGACCTGAGCGAGCTTCGGTTCTGCGGCGCCGCGGGCATGACGGTGTTCGCCGAGGCTTATCGCGCATTGGAGAAGCAGCACCGCAGGCTATGGGTCTATGGGGCGTCGGAAGACGTCGCGCAGGGGTTCCTGCTCGGCGATGCCGGCTGGTTGCTCGATACGCCGACGTGAGGTGAGCGGCGAACCGGGTAGGACTTCGATAGGACCGCGGCGAGAGAACTGCACACAACCTGTGCGCATGACATTGCGCGCATCGGGAGGCTCAGCATGACGCAGTGGCGCGCGTCTGCCGACATACCGGCCACCGTGCACGGGCCCCGGGCGGCCCGGGCTTTCGTGGCCGCGATGTTGGATGCCTGGTCCTTGCGGGCTCTCGGGTACCAAGCCCAGCTCATCGCCAGCGAGCTCGTCACGAACGCTTACCAGCACGCGCCTGGGACAGACAGCTTCGAGCTGCAACTCGCACTGGATGACGGCACTCACCTGCGCATTGCGTTGGCCGACGGGTCGGCCATCAAACCGACGATCGCCGAGCTCGACCGCGAACGGCCCGCCGGTCGGGGGCTTCGCATCGTGCAGGCCGTGTCGGCGCAGTGGGGAACCGAGGAGCATCAAGGCGGCAAGCGGGTCTGGGCCGAGCTTGCGGTGCCCGCTTCGGCGAAGGGTCCCGACCAGCGGGTGAGCTCCCCGCCGCTCCACGACGGCCTCCAGTAACCCACCCGGGCTTGACAAGCAGCAGAGCTCTGCCTACGTTTACAAGCATCGCCTTGTACAAGTAGAAGCTTGTGCGAACCATTTGGACTGATCGACAGGAGATCGGGATGACCAGCACCACCAGCAAGCGCACCGAGGACTTCACCGCTGTTCTGAACCTGCCCGCCAGCCCCGCCGCCGTGTCGGCCCTATTCAGCTCCGCCGCCGGCGTCAGCCGCTGGTGGGGCCCGACCGAGGGCCACGCAGCGGTCGGCGGCACGCTCGTCACCAGCTTCGGCGAGCACGGCGTCAACGCGGTGCGGGTCCTCGAGGCCGGACCCGACCGCGTGGTGTGGGAGTCCATCGCGGCCGAAGGCACCACACCCACCGCACACACGCAGGAGTGGCTCGGCACGGCCATGGAGTTCGACATCGTCCCCGCCGGCACCGGAACTGAGCTGCGCTTCCGGCACGCCGGCCTGACCCCGCAGCTCGAGTGCTGGGACGACTGCGTCGCCGGCTGGACACATTTCATGACGAGCATCGAGACCTTCGCCGAGACCGGCACCGGCACACCGTTCGGGGCCTGAGACCCTAACCCGATGGCCCAGCGGAAGCAGTCGACGCCCGCGGCACCCGATGCGGTGCTGCGGGCGCTCGCCGACCCGCACCGCCGAGAGATCCTGCGCCTCGTCCAGCACACCGAGCTGCCTGCCGGCCGGATCGCGGCAACCTTCACCCTCACCCAGCAGGCGGTCAGCCAGCACATCGGCGTGCTCAAGCAGGCGGGCCTGCTCACCGAGCGGCGCGAGGGAACCCGCCATCTCTACACGATGCACCACGAGGCGCTTGAGCCCGTGCGCGACCTGCTCTCCGAGTTCTGGCCTGACGCCCTCAGCCGCCTGAAGAAGGCCGTCGAGACGACCCACCCCCGAGCAGCCAAGAGGTAGCCGTGCCCGCCGAGATCCGCAACGACGTCATCGTCGCGACCGAACACATCAAGGCACCGCCCGAGGTGGTGTTCCCGTACTTCACCGACCCCGAGCTGATCGTGACGTGGATCGGCGACCGGGCCGAGCTCGACCCGCAGCCCGGCGGCGTGTTCTCCCTCGATATGGGCGAGGGCCTCGCCCGCGGCGCCTACATCACCGTCGACCCGCCATACCGCGTCGTTTTCAGCTGGGGCATCCCCGGCAACGACACGCTGCCACCCGGCGCTTCGACCGTCGAGGTCGTGCTGACCCCTGACGGCGACGACACGATGGTCGTGCTCACGCACCGCGGCCTGCCGTCCACCCACATCGGTTATCACCGCGACGGCTGGGAGCAGCAGCTCGGGCACCTGCCTGCTGCGGTCGGCTGACGCGCCGCTAGCCGTCCAGCTCGGACAGCGTGGCGGCTACCGCCGCGACGTCGACCTCGATGTCACTGACGATCGTGGCCGCCCGGCTCCGATTGCTCCGATTACTCCGATTACCTGGCCCGCCCAGCGAGGAGACGTAACGGTAGCGAAGCCCGGCCACACTCGACGCCAACCGCCAGTAGTCCGGCAGTAGACAACCCTGCGGAAACAGCTCGACGACGGCAGCGCCGGGCCTCGCAAAGATCAGATTGGCGAGCGCGGCGCCGTGCGGGGCAACGATCACCGATGCGGTCCCGAACGCGCGAATCTGCTCCTTCACCGACAACTGCCCGGGGTCGACGGACACGAAGCCGCGATCGTCGAGCAGTCGAAGCAGCTCCGCCTCGTTCACGATCGAACGG
>DATFTS010000518.1:0-3951 GCA_035261645.1 Jatrophihabitans sp.
CGGACGATGGGCCCGAAAGCACTGCGGCACTCGACGCTCGGCTACGGCGGCCTGGTCGCCAAGCCGCTCGACCCGGACCTGACCGCCCGCTGGGTGCGCCCCGCGGCCACCGACAAGGCGATCGCACGCAACGGGGCGCGCTTCATGGCCGGCATCGACAAGCGCGACCTAATCCACGTCGGCAGCCGGCTGGGCCGGTTCGACAAGCCGGTTCTGCTGGTCTGGGGTACTGCCGATCGGTTCTTCAAGCTGTCCATGGCGCAGCGGTTGCACGACGCTTTCACCGATGCCCGACTCGTCCGGATCGAGGGCGCCCGCACTTTTGTGCCACTCGACGAGCCGTATCGCGTCGCCGAGGAGATCACCGCCTTCACGACATTGCCTGCCTGACCGGCGGGCGTGGCGGTAGCGCCCACGCAGTAACTGCGGCAGTCTTTTTAGCCATACAGGCAAAGGAGTGACCGCTGTGAACATCTCCGACATCCTGCGCCACAAGGGCTCCGGCGTCCTGGCCATCGCAGCCGACGACACCGTGATCGACCTGCTGCGCACGCTCGCCGAGCACAACGTGGGGGCCATGGTCGTCCGCGCCGGCGAGACTGGCGACAACAGCGACAACAGCGACAACAGCGACAACAGCGACATGCTCGGCATCGTCTCCGAGCGCGATGTCGTCCGCCGCATCGCCGAGCGCGGTCCGGCCGTCCTCGACGCCACGGTCGGCGAAATCATGACCAGCGAGGTGCTCAGCTGCACCAGCAAAGACTCCGTGGACAGCGTCGGCCAGACCATGACCGCGCGCCGAATCCGGCACATGCCGGTGATCGACGACGGGGCGCTGGTGGGGATCGTGTCGATCGGCGACGTGGTCCTCAGCCGCATCCGGCAGCTGGAAATCGACCGCGGGCAGCTCGAGCAGTACATCTCCAGCTAAGGGAAGAACCGTTACGCTCGATTTAACCTTGAACAAACAGACGTACGGGGTCAGATCGAGAAACTGATGTATGAGACGGAAGGTCCGGTTCTGGAGGCGCTGCGCATTCGCGGCGTCAGTCCCATCGTGCTCGCTGCCGCCATGGACGCCTCCACCGAATCGGGCCGGCCGCTGCGTGACGTCTTGCTCGACGACGGCATCGTCACCGACGTCGAACTGGCAGAGGCGCTAGCGCAGGCCTACGGGCTGAAGTGCGTCGATCTCATCGGCTACCCCATAGACGCCGCGGCCACCGCCAAGATCCCCTTTCCGCTCGCCCGCCGGCACAAGGTGCTCGGCATCTCGATCGACGACGAGGAGATCGTCGTCGCCGTCGCCGACCCGGGCGACGTTCTCGCGCTCGACGACGTCCGGGCCGCGACCGGCCTGATCGTCCGCGTCGTCGTCGTCGCGCGGGACGAGCTGAGCAAGGCCATCGATCGGATGGCCCGCTCGGAAACCGACCTGGACGACGTCGCTGCCACCCTCGCCGGCGACGAGGCGCACGCGTTCGCCAGCTCACTCGAATCCATCGGCGAGGAAGCGCCGATCGTCCGGTTCGTGAACGGGCTCATCGAGCAGGCCATCGACAACCGGGCCTCCGACCTGCACATCGAGCCGACCGAGGACGACCTGCGCATCCGCTTCCGCATCGACGGCGTGCTGCACGAGGTCGACACCGTGCCGCGCGCGGTGCAGTCCGCGCTCATCAGCCGGCTCAAGATCATGTCCGGGGTCGACATCACCGAGCGGCGTGTCCCGCAGAACGGCCGGATCACCGTCGAGCTCAACCATCGGCACGTGGACCTGCGCGCTGCAACACTGCCGACGGTGTGGGGCGAGAAGATCGTGCTGCGCGTGCTGGACACCGGGGGCATCGACCTCGACCTCAAGCGGCTGGGCTTCAGCGAGCTGAACTACGAGCGGTTCTCCGGTTCCTTCCGCAAGCCGCACGGCATGCTGCTCGTCACCGGTCCTACGGGGTCAGGCAAGTCGACGACGCTGTACGCCACCCTGACCGAGATTAGCAAGCCGGAGATCAACATCATCACTGTGGAGGATCCGGTTGAGTACCGGCTGCCCGGCGTCAACCAGGTGCAGGTGAACCACAAGGCCGGGCTGACGTTCGCTGCCGTGCTACCGGCGATCCTTCGCTCCGACCCGGACGTCGTGCTCATCGGTGAGATCCGCGATCGCGTCACCGCCCAACTCGCCATCGAGGCATCGCTGACCGGCCACCTCGTGCTCTCGACGCTGCACACGAACGATGCGCCGTCGGCGATGACCCGGCTGATCGAGATGGGTATCGAGCCCTTCCTCGTCGGCTCATCGCTCGACTGCGTGATGGCGCAGCGGCTGGCCCGCAGGCTCTGCCAGTGGTGCAAGGACCCGTACTCGCCGACCCGGTCCGAGCTGGGCGCGGCCCGCTGGCCCTTCGGCTACATCGATGCTCCGAGCCAGCTCTGGCGCGCCGTCGGCTGCCGCTCCTGCGCCGGAACCGGCTACCGCGGACGGATCGCGCTGCACGAGGTGATGCCGGTGGGCGAGGAGATCGAGCGACTGGCGGTCGAGCGTGCGTCGTCGCACGAGATCCAGCGTGTGGCCGTGGACGAAGGCATGGAGATGCTGCGGACGGACGGTCTGCGCAAGGCGTTGGCCGGCGAAACCACGCTGGCAGAGGTGCTGCGCGTCGCTGTCTGAATCCATTTCCTAACAGGGATTGTACTTTGCGCCCGACCTATGTATGGTCTGCGTGAAGTCAGACCACCAGTCGCCCAGGTGCGGGGCCGAAGCGACACTTCGCCGGAAGGTCCGAAGTGGACGCAACTCCCGCAACCTTCGACGCCGTCGCGTCACACACCACCTTCGACGCCGTCGCGTCACACACCACCTTCGACGCTGTCGCATCGACCGCGCTCCTCGACCCGCCGGCACCCCTCGCGCCTACCCACCGTGACATGCGCGAACTGCTGGACAGCATGCTTGTCAGCCTCGTCGAGCGCGGCGGCTCCGACTTGCACCTGACGGTCAACTCGCCGCCGATGATCCGGATCCACGGCGACCTCCGGCCGCTGCCCGACTACGCGCCACTGACACCGCAGGACACCGAAGCGCTCGTTCGTGCGGCGCTGTCCGACGACCAGTGGAAGACGTTCGAACGCGACCAGGAGATCGACCTCGCATATGCGCTGCCCGGTGTGTCGCGGTTCCGGGTCAACTGCTTCCAACAGCGCAACTCCTACGGCGCTGTCATGCGGGCGATCCCGTTCCTGATCAAGCCGCTGCACGAGCTCGGTGTCCCGGGCCAGATCGAGCGGTTTGCCCGGCTGCACCGTGGCCTCGTCCTCGTTACCGGACCCACTGGCTCAGGCAAGACGACGACGCTTGCCAGCCTGCTCGACCTGGCGAACCGCGAGCGGCGCGACCACATCGTCACGATCGAGGACCCGATCGAGTTCCTGCACCAGCACCAGCGCTGCATCGTCAACCAGCGCGAGGTCGGCGTCGACACGAACGGTTTCTCCGAGGCGCTGAAGCGGGTGCTGCGGCAGGACCCCGACATCATCCTGGTCGGCGAGCTTCGCGACCTGGAGACGGTGTCGACGGCACTGACCGCGGCCGAGACCGGTCACCTGGTACTCGCGACGCTGCACACGCAGTCGGCCGCGCAGACGATCGACCGCGTCATCGACATCTTCCCGCCGCACCAGCAACAGGAGATCCGCGCGCAGCTGTCCACCGCGCTTCAGGGCGTCGTGACCCAGGCGCTCGTGAAGCGCGCGGACGGCACCGGCCGGACCGTCGTCTGCGAGATCATGTTTGCTACCTCGGCGATCCGGAACCTGATCCGCGAGGGCAAGAACCACCAGATCCCGTCGTTCATGCAGTCCTCCGGCGCGGACGGAATGCTGACCTTCGACCAGCACCTCGCCCAGCGGGTGGCCGAGGGCGCGATCAGTTACGAGCAGGGCCTGGAC
>DATFTS010000519.1:0-9596 GCA_035261645.1 Jatrophihabitans sp.
GGCCCCGAGCCGCACCCGAACTGCGTCCCGATGGACCAGTGGACGGCGGAGGAGATCTCGGCGCACATCGCGTTCCAGTACGAGGTGGCCAGGATGCTGCGCGAGCGAGGTGAGTTCGTCGACGCGCAGGGCCTCAGCCCGGACTGCACGTACGTCCAGTACGGCGGTCCGGAGGCGGCGCCGGTGACGACCGACGGACCGTTCCCGGAGGCGAAGGAACTCGTGGCCGGCTGGTTCGTGATCGACGTCGAGTCCGAACAGCGTGCGCACGAGGTGGCGGCACACGTCTCGTCCGCGCCGGGCAAGGGTGGCGAACCGATCTACGAGTGGCTCGAGGTCCGGCGCATCATGGAGGCGCCGCCGACCGTCACCGAATAGGCACCGAGCCCAAGAGCTGAGAGCCCAGAGCTAAGAGCCCAAGAACCTCGTGAACGACGAACAGCTACGGGTCCTCGTACCGCAGGTGCTGGCCGTCCTCGTCCGCCGCGGCAATGATTTCGCGGCGGCCGAGGACGCCGTGCAGGACGCGCTTCTCGAGGCACACCGCTCTTGGGACAACGACCCACCTGCCGATCCGCGCGGCTGGCTGATCACGGTCGCCAATCGCAGGCTGATCGACAGCTATCGATCCGACACCGCGCGGCGCAGGCGCGAGGAGGCGCTGCTATACGAGCCCGAGCCCGGCCCGACCGAACAGGCCGACGACACGCTGCTGCTGCTGTTCCTGTGCTGCCATCCGTCACTGAGTCCGCCGTCGGCCGTAGCGCTCACGCTGCGCGCGGTCGGTGGGTTGACGACGCGGGAAATCGCGGAGGCGTTCCTCGTGCCCGAGGCGACGATGGCGCAGCGCATCAGCCGGGCCAAGCGGACGATCTCCGGTCACGAGCTGGTCCACCCTGGTGATGTCGCGGTCGTCCTGCGCGTTCTGTACCTGATCTTCAACGAGGGTTACGGCGGCCGCGTCGATCTCGCGGGCGAGGCCATCCGGTTGACCCGCCAGCTCGTGATGGGGTGCGACGAACCGGAGGCGATCGGGCTGCTTGCGCTGATGCTGTTGCACCACGCGCGGCAGAAAGCCAGATTCGACGCGGCAGGCGCACTGGTCCCACTCGCCGAGCAGGATCGCCGGCTGTGGGACACCGCCGAGATCGGCGAAGGGGTGCGCATCCTGCAGGCCGCACTCGCGCGCGATCGCCGCGGTGAGTATCAGATCCAGGCCGCCATCGCAGCACTGCACGACGACGCGACGACTGCAGCTGAAACGGACTGGCCGCAGATTCTCGCCTGGTACGACGAACTCGTGGCGCTGACCGACAATCCAGCCGCGGCGCTGAGCCGTGCGGTGGCGGTCGGTGAAGTGGGCGGCCCACTCGCGGGTTTACGGGTCGTCGACGCAGTCTGCGACCGGCTGACCGGACACCATCGCGTCGACGCCGTCCGCGGCTATCTGCACGAACGCGCCGGACAGTTCGAAGTCGCCGCTGACTGCTACGGACGTGCGGCGGCCGCCGCGCGCAGCACGGCCGAACGCGACCATCTTGCGAAGCAATCCGCAAGGCTGCGACGCCGCTCGTCCTCTCGACCATGAAGCATGCGCGCCGTAAGGTCACGGGGTGCCCGTCAGCGTGATGTTGGTCGACGACGTAGCGGAGGTTCGGGTACTACTGCGGACGGCGCTGCGGCTCAGCGCGCACGCCGACGTGGTTGCCGAAGCGGCCACTAGTACGGCCGCCAACGAGCTGGCCGCGATCACCCGGCCGGATTTGATCGTGCTTGATCTCCGGCTTCCCGACGCGTCCAGCCGGGAGGCCTTCCTACGCGTGCGTGAAGCCTCGCCGGCCTCGCAGGTGGTCATCTACTCCGTGGGCGACACGGACCGCAGCTGGTACGAGCGGAACGGCGCCGCGCGCTTCCTGCTCAAGGACGGCGACATCGTGACGTTGATCGAGACGATCGAATCAGCAGAGCGCGACCGCTGAGAACTGCGGTCAGGCGCCGGCTGCCGCGTCGCGCGTCACGACGGTCGGCAGGTCGGTGAGCGGCAGCAGCTGCGCCACCTGGTCGGAGGGGTTCACGACGATCAGCGTGCAGCGCCGCCGGGCGAGCTCACCTCGAGCGCGCAGAATCGCGCCGACTCCTGCCGCATCGAGGAACGTGACCCCGGACATCTCCAAGTGAACGTCCGAGCCCCCGGCGCCTGCGTCGAGGAGTGCGCCGTGAAGCAGCTGCACAGTCGACAGGTCGAACTCGCCGTGCGCGCGCACGACGGCGACGCCGCCGTGCACAGCGACCTCCGTCGCTGCGGCGGCACTGCGAGAGCGAGCGGATTGCTGTGGCGATAGCCGAGCCACGACGGCGAGCCTACGCGTTGGCGATCCAGAGTCGGGTGCTGCCAAGAGGCCGCTTGTGGCCCGTCAACAAGCTGTCACTGGCAAGGTGATCGAGCAGGGAGGTGACCGTTAGACGGTCCCGCGGCCGTGGGCAGGCTCTGATGTCTGAAGGGGCAATCGGACCGTCAAAGCTGATCGGTCCAGGTGCGACACCGGAGTCAACAGCGATTCATGTGCCTGTCCGCGCAACGACACTTCTCGGTCACCACGAGTGCACCGGCAGCCGCGCGAGAGTTCGGTCATGCTGTCATCGTGACGGCCCTGGCGCCGGCCGGGTGGAGCCTGGCCGACGATGTCGGGCTGGTCATCAGTGAGTTGGTGACCGACGCCCACGATCGGGGTGCGGCCCAAGCCGACGTGAACGTGGACGTCCACTTCGACCACGTCGAACTGCGCATCGTCGATGATCGTCCGCGCGAGCTGTACGGACCGGCGGACGACATCGCGGCACGAGCACGGCAGCGCATCTTGGACACCCTTGCCGACGATCTCGTGACCGATATGACCTCCAACGGCAGCGCGCGGACTGTCGCAGAGCTGACGGTCGACCCGACCCACACCCGGACCCTCGCTTGCGAGCAGAAGCCGGTCTAACGATGCGTCCCGCGGCTTCCAGCCGCACTGAGAGGACTACGGCCGGAATCGGTATACCCCTGACGATGAAAGTTGCTCGGCTTCGGCCGACTCTGACCATGTGGCGCGGGGGACTGCGCGAACGCGGCCCCGCGTCCCTCGCCCGCGCCGCGCGACTCAGCGCTGCGGCGATGGCTTCCTACGGTGCCGCGTCGGCCAGCGTCGCCGACCCGCGGCCGGTGACCGCGGCGCTGACGGCACTGCTCGTCGTGCAAGTGACCCTCGTCGGGACGCTCGCGGACACGGCACGCCGAGTGCTGAGCGTGGTCGTCGGCGTCGGTGTGGCGATCACCGTTTCGACGTTCGTCGGCTTCACCTGGTGGAGCCTCGGCGGCCTGGTGGCCGTTTCGATCCTGCTCGGCCAGGCGCTGCGACTCGGCCCGCACCTGATGGAGGTGCCGATCAGCGCGATGCTGATCCTGGCCGCGGGAGGAGCGGGCACCCAGGCGACCGACCGAGTCGCCGAGACGCTGATCGGCGCTGCCGTCGGTGTGCTGGTCAACGTCGCCGCTCCGCCGCGCACACGGACGCGCAGTGCAGGCGCGGCAGTGGAGGACTACGCGCATCGCATGGCGAATCTGCTCGAGCGGATGAGTCAGGCCCTGGCCGAGGGGCCGGTCTCGCGGGACCAGGCGTTCGGCTGGCTGCAGGAGTTGCGCAACCTCGCAGGCGGGACGGCAGCGGTCGACCGTGCGCTCATCGAGGCGGAGCAGAGCCGCAAGCTGAACCCACGGGCAGTGGGATCCACCGACCCCATCCCTGATCTGCGCAACGGGCTGGACGCACTCGAGCACACAGCAGTCTCGTTGCGCTCTGTGCTGCGTTCCATCGCCGAGGGCGCCGCCGGAGCGACGAGCACTGATGACGACGATCAGCGCGAGGAGCCGCGCATCGCCCTCTCCGCCTTGCTCGCCGAACTCGCCCGATGCATCGCCGAGTTCGGCACCTTGGTACGCGTCGAGGACGAAGGTGGCCCGCACAGCGACGCCTTGCGCCAGGCCCTTGATTCGGCCCGCCGTGCTGCGCAGCAACTCGCTGATCGGCTGCGCGCGGAGATGGACGACTCCGAGTCGTGGCAGCTGTCCGGCGCAGTACTCGCCGGCGTCGAACGGGCCCTCGACGAGCTGGACGCCGACGCGCTCGTGCAGACCAGGCAGGAGCGTCGGCGGCAAGCGGCCGCGTTCGCCCGTCCGAGCACGATGGCGGCCCGGCGCATCCGCGCGTCCGCGCGTCGGGCGATCGCTGAGAACCCGACCCTCGCGCGGCGGCGCCGGAGGCGGTAACCGTGCGCCGCTAGTGGCGCACCCGACCGCTCACTCCGAACAGCTCCTCGTACTCCGCCGGCAACTGCGCGAGCACGTCATCGAGTTCACCCTCGGTCACCGCGTCCTTCAGCACGGCCGCCACGGCCTGCGCATGCTCTCGCGCGGTCTCGATCGGCACGCCTTCGGCCTCGGCGACGCGCCGGTAGAACTCTTCGATCCCGAAGCGCTCTCCGGGCCCTTCCCTCGGCAGCGCCTCGGCAATGGCGGGCGGCAGTTGTGAAGCAAGGTCTTTCGGTTCCCCGCCGGCGAGCCGCCGGCCCAGCACGCTCAGCGTCGCCTTGACTGCGCGTTTTGCGGACTCGGGATCGGACAAGCCAGCTGTCCGCCGCACCGCCGCGATGATTTCGTGCTCCTTCATCCGTTTCACCTTCAACCGCTCGGCTGCGACGCTTTTCGGCGGCCTCAGTCGAGGGCTACCCGGCAGGCGGCGGCGATATGCGCGTCAGGCGTGCGTGTCGTGCTCGTGTTCGGCGTGCACGATGGGTTCGAACTGGAAGGTGCTGTGCTCCACGTCGAAGTGCCCGGCAAGGCAGGCCTGCAGTTGGTCCAGCAGCCGCGGCACGTGGCCGTCATGAAAGCAGGAGTCGTCCACGACGACGTGCGCAGACAACGCCGGCAGGTCGGAGGTGACCGTCCAGACATGGAGGTCGTGCACCTCGTGCACGTGCTCGATGGAGGTCAGGTGCCCGCGGATCTCCGCGAGGTTGACGTCACCAGGCGCGCCCTCGAGGAGGATCCGTCCCGAGTCGCGCAGCAGGCCGAACGCAGCGTGCAGCATCAGGACGACGACGAGCAGCGACGCGATCGGATCCGCGCGCTGGAATCCGGTGGTCAAGATCAGCACGGCGGCCACGGCGGTGCCGACGAACCCGTACAGGTCGGTGATGACGTGCCGGAAGGCGCCCTCTGCGTTGAGGTTGGCGTGCCGGGCCCCTGCCAGGATCCACGTCGCCGCCACGTTCACCGCAATGCCCACCAGCGCGACGACCAACACCGGCGTGCCTGCCACCGCGGGCGGATGAAACAGCCGGCGGATCGCCTCCACGGCAATCACCCCGGCGACGACCAGCAGCGTGATGCCGTTGCCCGCCGCGGACAGGATCTCAGCGCGTTTGAAGCCGAACGTCCAGGCGCCGCCGGCTGGACGAGCGGCGAGGTAGCTCGCCCAGACCGACGCGGCGAGCGCGCCGACGTCGGAGACCATGTGCCCCGCGTCGGAGAGCAACGCCAACGACCCGGAGAGCAACGCGACGACGACTTCGGCGACGACGAAGGCCGCAAGCAGCGCCAACGCCATTACCAGGCGGCGACGCTCATCCCTCGCCGGCATTTCTGCACGTTAGCGCAGGTCGCTGCTCCGCACGTCGCCGGTGAGGACGATGTACGACGCCACGTCGCGCAACTTGACGTGCCGCTCCTGGCTTGACTGCCGCAGCACGTGGAACGCGTCCTGCTCGCTCATTCGCAGGCGCTCCATCACGATGCCGATGGCCATGGCGATCTCGCGACTCGTGCGGACGGCGAGCTCGAGGTTCGCCGCTCGCACGCGGGCGCTGGCATGCGCCAGGCTGATTGCGGCGTGATCAGCGAACTCGATTACGTGTTCAAGGCGGTCCGCACGAAACGCAGCAGGTACGTCGGAGTAGAGGATCAGCGCAGCGTCTTCCTCGCCGTCGTAGCGAAGCGCAGCGCCGACTGCGGAGCGGACCGGCTCGCCCCCCACGGTTTGGCGGTACTGCGGCCAGCGGGTCTCCGCTGTGAGGTCGTCAGTGACCACCACTGCAGCGTGTTCGCGAAAGATTTCCCACGAAATGCCTTCGCCGGTAACCATGGCCGCCTTTGCAACCCGGTGCACGACGTCGTCGGACTTGATCGCGAACTTGACGCCCTCCGTCGGGCGATACCGAGTCAGTGCCACCCATGGGACGCCGAGCATATCGACGGCGCATTCGACGACGGCCGCACGAGCGGATGTGATGTCCGGGCTGCCGCTTACACGGCGCGCGAACGAAGCGTAGGCGGCACCGGATCGGCGTGATTCGTAAGCGCGCGGGCTCTCCACCGTGACCTCCTCTCGGCACGTCATCTACCCAGAACTTCGGTATTTGTGCAGCACTACGGCTTGCAGCGGGTAGAGGCCGATAGAGGACCTCGAATAAGGAGTCAGGCGTGCCGGATCAGCCAGTGGACAGACTCGGGCAGCGGATCTCCGTCGTCCTGTTGACCTACAACTGCGCGCACCGGATCGAGCCGATCCTGGATCGGCTCGGCAAGCTCGATCTGCCGCTGATCGCGGTCGACAACGGCTCTGCCGACGGCACGGCGGACGTGCTCGCCAAGCGGCCGGAGATCGAGGTGATCCGGCTGTCGCGCAACATCGGTGCGGCCGGCCGCAACGTCGGCGCAGACAGCGCGCGGACGCCCTACGTGCTCTTCTGCGACGACGACGGCTGGTACGAGCAGGAAGCGCTCGAAGGCGTCTGCGATCTGTTCGATGCTCATCCGGAACTGGCCCTGGTGAATGCCCGCATCGCGGTGGGCGCCGAGGAGGAGCTCGACCCGATCTCCGCCGAGATGGCCGACAGCCCGCTACCTGCCAGTCACGACCTTCCGGGCACGACGCTGCTGGGGTTCATGGCCGGCGCCGTCGCGGTGCGGCGCAGCGCATACCAGGAGGCCGGCGGCTACGACCACCGGTTCTTCATCGGCGGCGAGGAGGAGACGCTCGCGGTGAAGCTCGCCCGGGCTGGCTGGCAGATGCGCTATCTCCCCGAGTTTGTGATGCACCACGAGCCCAGCCTCGCCAACGCGCTCGGCCTGCGCGCGATGGGCATGCGCAACACGCTGGTGAACACGTGGCTGCACCGGCCTTGGCGCAGCGCGTTGCGGTGGACGGTCTTCACGCTCGCCGACAATCCGAAGAACGCCGACTGGCTGCGCGCCATCGCATGGACCTTGCGGGCGCTGCCGTGGATCGTGCGCGAGCGCGACCCGATGGACGCCGAACTCGACGCGCAACTGACGGTGCTCGATCGGCGGCGTTTCGCCAACCGCCGCCCGGTCTTCACCTACCGCGGCTGGCAGCCGGGCGATCCGCTGCGCCCGCAGATGTGAACGTCAAGACGCGTTCTCGCGTCGTACGAACTTGTTGAACCTGCTGGGCCGGCCGTCGCTCGTCGTGTCCTCGTAGAGGAACGCGAGCCCCCGTTCGTCGAAGATGCGGAAGAACTCGTCCCAGTCGACCTCCTGCAGATCCTGCGAGTCGCGGAACTCGATGCGCAGGATGCCGTCGTCCGGACCCGAGCCGGTGCCCTCGACAACTGCCGGGACGCCGCCGCGCTCCTCGGCCCACTTGCGAATCTCGTCGTGATCGGTCGTCGTGTGCGTCGCCATGTGTGCTGGTTACCCGCCGATGCGGGCTGCGACTCCTGCGATCGTGAACGAAAGTGCTTCCCCGGCAGTCACTTCCTAAACCCGGACCGCGACGGCCCGCTGAATTCAGATCGTTTCGCCGCGACGCGGTGTGACGAAATGACTTCACGGGTAAGTGGTCTGCGGGAGCGCTGAAACCTCCAGCGAAACACGACGCCTCTGCTGGAGGAAGAACAGGATGCGCGTCCTTGGAATCAACGCCATCTATCACGATCCCGCGGCTGCGCTCGTCGTGGACGGTGCGATTGTGGCAGCAGCCGAGGAAGAGCGGTTCAGCCGGCGCAAGCACGGCAAGCGGCCGCTTGCCTTCTCGGCGTGGGAGACCCCGGACCTCGCGGCTCGCTGGTGCCTGGATACGGCCGGCATCAGCGCGGACCAGGTCGACATCGTCACCTACTCCTTCGACCCGCGGCTACATCGCGCGCCCGAGGAGCTTGGGCTGCACGATCCGTGGGATCAGCTCAGGCACGTCTACGCCGAGCGGGCCGGCGAATTCCTCGCCGCAGCACTGCCCGGGCTCGACCCCGAGACGCTGACCTACGTCCCGCACCACATCGCACATGCGGCATCGGCCGCGCTCGCTGCTCCCTTCGGCGGTGACTGCGCCGCCCTTGTCCTGGACGGCCGCGGCGAACAGCACAGCCACCTCGCCGCCCGGTACCGCAGCGGAGCGGTGGAGCCCCTCGTATCCCAGCCGCTGCCGCATTCCCTGGGCCTGCTCTATGAGGAGGCCACCGAGCATCTCGGCTTCCTGCGCAGCAGTGACGAGTACAAGGTGATGGCACTTGCGTCCTACGGCGTGCCGCGTCACCTCGACTACCTGCGCACGTTCGTGCACGCGACGGGTGACGGCGGCTTCGTCAGTGCCGGCGTCGACTGGGACACGATGGCGAAGCGCCGCCGGGCCGAGGAGCCGTGGACGGCCGACCACGCGGACCTGGCCGCCAGCGTGCAAGCGGTGGTCGAGGAGACGCTGCTCGACCTGGCGCGCTGGCTGTACAACCGCACCGGCTGCAACCGGCTCGCGTTGGCCGGGGGAGTGGCGCTCAACTGCGTGGCCAACACGCGTGTCTACGCGGAGACGCCGTTCGAGCAGGTCTGGGTGCAGCCGGCCGCGGGCGACGCCGGAACCGCTCTCGGTGGGGCACTGACGGCGGCCGGCATGGCCGGGGAGCAGGTGCAGGCGATGGCGACTCCGGCGCTCGGGCGCGGCTTCGACGAGGCCGAGATCGAAGCAGCGCTGCGCACGGCGCGGCTTGCGTTCGAGCGGCCCGATGACGTCGCCGACGAGGTGGCGGAGGAACTCGCCCGCGACGGGATCGTCGCGTGGTTCCAGGGACGGAGCGAGTACGGGCCGCGCGCGCTGGGGCACCGGTCGTTGCTGGCGCACCCTGGCCGCGAGGAGAACCTGACTCGCCTCAACGACGTGAAGGGCCGTGAACAGTTTCGGCCGGTGGCACCGATGGTGCGCGTCGAGCGGGCCGGCGAGCTCTTTCGCCGCGGGCCGATTCCGTCGCCGTACATGTTGTTCGTCCATGACGTCGAGGCCGGCTGGCGCGAGCGCATCCCGGCGGTCGTGCATGTCGACGGGACGGCGCGCATCCAGACGGTCGACAGCGCCGACGAGCCCCTGGTTGCTCGAATGCTCGAGGGGTTCGAGCGCCGCACCGGGTTGCCCGTGGTCGTCAACACCAGTTTGAACACCACCGGCCGGCCGATGGTCGACGACATCAAGGACGCGTTGGAGTGCTTCGGCTCCACGCCGGTGGATCTCCTAGCGATCGGACCGTTCGTCGTGCGGCGCGCCGCTCTGGGG
>DATFTS010000520.1:0-2978 GCA_035261645.1 Jatrophihabitans sp.
AGCGGAGGTGGCTGCGCAGCTCGGTGCGCTGGCCAAGGCGGGTGTCGACGAGGTGATCGTCGACGTGGCGCTGCAGGGCGACCCGGCCGCCGACCACGACGTCCTGCGCGACGCCGCGGAGTCGACGTGAGCGTCGCCGCCGTCACCGGCCTGCTCGCCGGCCGCCGCGCGCTGATCACCGGCGGCGCCAACGGTATCGGCGCGGCCGTCGCCGCCCGGTTCGCCAAGCTCGGGGCCGACGGCGTGGTCGTCGACCTGCCGAACGCCGCATGCACCGCACCGGACGGCTGGCAGACGCTGCCGGCCGACGTCCGCGACGAGCAGAGCATCGCCGATGCAGTACGCACCGCGGCGGAGGCGATGGGTGGTGTGGACGCCGTGGTGGCCGCCGCTGGTGTCGTGCCGAACTGGCAACGTCCGGAGCAGCTGGATCTGCTCGACTTCGAACGGGTGCTCGCGATCAACGTGCTGGGCGTCGCCGCCACCGTGAAGCACGTGGCGCCACTGCTCGACGAGGGATCGACCATCACCGCGGTCGGTTCGCTGAACTCGTGGCGCGGCGACCCGAACATCACCAGCTATGTGGCGAGCAAGCATGCGGTGCTCGGCGTCGTACGGTCGGCAGCGCTGGCGCTCGGCTCCCAGGGTGTGCGCGTCAACGCGGTGGCGCCCGGGCCTATCGCCACCCAGGCGCTGCGGGCGCGGATGCGCGCGCGACGGCCTGTCACCGGGCTGAGTGACGACGAGGCCATCGCGGCAGCGGGTAGCTCGACTGCCCTCGGCCGGATCGCCACTGTGCACGAGGTGGTCGACGTGATCACTTTCCTTACCTCGCACATGTCCTCAGGGATGACCGGCCAGCTGCTCGCCGTCGACTGCGGGATCAACTGATGGGCGCCGATGGTGGCGGCTCGCTTGCCGGCCGCGCGGTCTTGCTCACCGGGGCGTCCGGCGGCATCGGCACGGTGACCGCGGCGGCGCTCGCCGCCGACGGCGCAACCGTGCTCGCGCACCACCGCGACGACGGCGCAACGGTCCGCGCTGCGCTGGCCGGCGTGCCGGACGAGCGCGCCGTACTGCTCAGCGGTGAGCTCAGCACCCCGGACGACGCACGCAAGCTCTGGCGCTCGGCGTGCGAGCGGCACGAGGTGGACGTGCTGGTGCTGAACGCGGCGACGATGCCCGACACACCGGTGGACGGGCCGGACGAAGTCTGGGACGCCGGGTGGCAAGAGGCGCTGCAAGTCAACGTCATCGCAGCCGGCGCGTTACTGCGCGAGGCGGTGCGCAGCTTCGTCGCGCGCGGTTCAGGCACCGCGATCGTGCTGTCCAGTTGGGCAGCGGAGCAGGGGTCGCGAATTCGCGACGTGAGTGCTTATGCGGCGTCGAAGGCGGCGATCCGCAACCTGGCGCAGACGTTCGCGCGCAACTACGCACGCGACGGGCTGCGGGTGTACATCCTCGCGCCGGGTGTCGTTCGCGCCGGTATGGGCGTGCACGGTCACGACGAGGAGTCACTGGCCGTGGTGGCCGACGGACTGGCGATGGGCAGGCATGTCGAAGCAGCCGAGGTGGCGCGAATGATCACCTTCCTGGCCGCGGACGGCTGCCCTAGTCTCACGGGATCGACGCTCGACATCAATGGCGCGTCATACATCAGATGACTGCGTGGGCGCGTGACAACGTTCGGGAGGAACTGTGGTGACTGCCTCAACGAGACAAGAGGTCTCTGAAGGCAAGCTCGACGACGACAACGGCGGTCGTTCGCGCGACTTCGTCCAGTCCCTCGAGCGCGGCCTGGCCATCATGCGCGTCTTCAGCGCTGAGCGCCCATCGTTGACGGTCTCCGAGATCGCACAGGAGGTCGGCCTCACTCGCGCCGCCGTGCGCCGGTTCCTGCTCACGCTCGGCGAGCTCGGCTACATCCGCGGCATGAACAATCGCTTCGAGCTCACTCCGCAGGTTCTCGAGCTCGGCTACCACTACCTTTCCGCGCTGTCCTTCCCTGACGTCGCGCTGCCGCGGCTGGAACAGTTGGTCACCCAGACCGGCGAGGCGAGCGAGGGCTCGATCCTCGACCGCGGCGACATCGTCTACGTGGTGCGGGTGCCCGGTCCGGCGCTGATGACCATCTCGGTAACCATCGGCGCGCGCCGGCCGGCATACGCAACCGCGATGGGCCGGGTGCTGCTCGCTCACCTGCCCGGCGACGAACTGGACGAGTACCTGAGCAGCCATGAGCTGACCCCGCTGCTGCCGCGGACCATCACCGACGTGGCGAAGTTCCGCACCGAGCTCGACCGGGTGCGCGCCGACGGCTACGCGCTCGTGAATCAGGAACTCGAAGAGGGGCTGGTGGCCGTCGCGGTGCCGGTGCGCGACCGCAAGGGCCAGGTTCGGGCGGCGATCAACCTTTCCACGCACGTCGGACGCAAGTCGGTGAAGGACATGCGCGCGCTGGTGCCTGCCGTCAAGGCGGCGGCGGCCGACATCGAGCTGGGCCTCAAGCATTCGCTGAGCTGGGCGGGGTGATCGTGAGCGACGCCTTCGTCTATGACGCCGTCCGCACCCCGTTCGGGCGGTACGGCGGCGCGCTTGCCGGCGCGCGCCCGGACGATCTGGCTGCGCTCGTGGTCGGCGAGTTGCTGCGCCGCACTCCTGCGCTGCCGGCGCAGGCAGTGGACGAGGTCGTGCTCGGCAACGCCAACGGTGCCGGCGAGGACAACCGCAACGTCGCTCGCATGGCCGTGCTGCTCGCCGGGTTGCCGGTCAGCGTCCCGGCGTCCACCGTCAACCGGCTCTGCGGGTCGAGCCTCGACGCCGCGATGATCGCGTCCCGGATGATCGAAACCGGCGACGCGTCGGTCGTCGTCGCCGGTGGCGTCGAGTCGATGACCCGGGCACCCTGGGTGCTGCCCAAGCCGGATCGTCCGTACCCGGCAGCAGACGCGACGGCGGTGTCCACCACGCTCGGGTGG
>DATFTS010000521.1:0-6590 GCA_035261645.1 Jatrophihabitans sp.
CTCCACGTCCGGGCTTCGCTGCCGACACAGGGGTCAAAGGATCGGCAGGTACCTGCGCAGTTCGAAGGGGCTGACCTCGGCGCGGTACTCCAGCCACTCCTCGCGCTTGTTCCGCAGGAAGAAGTCGAAGACGTGCTCGCCGAGGGCCTCGGCCATGAGCTCGGACTCCTCCATCGCGCGCAGCGAGTCCGCGAGGTTGTGCGGCAGTTCGCCGTAGCCGAGCGCCCGCCTTTCGGTCTCGGACATCGTCCACACGTCGTCCTCGGTGCCGGGCGGGAGGTCATAGCCCTCTTCGATGCCCTTCATGCCGGCCGCGAGCAGCACGGCGAAGGCGAGATAGGGGTTGCAGGCGGAGTCGACGGAGCGGAGCTCGACCCGGGTCGAGTTGGCCTTGCCGGGCTTGTACCGCGGCACTCGGACGAGGGCTGACCGGTTGGCGTGGCCCCAGCAGATGACGGTGGGCGCCTCGACAATCGTCCCCGGCGCGCCGAAGCCCCACAGCCGCTTGTAGGAGTTCACCCACTGGTTCGTGATGGCGGTGATCTCTCGCGCATGCGTGAGCAGGCCGGCGATGAACGCCCGCGCCGTCTTCGAGAGGTTGAGCGGGTCGGACGGGTCGTGGAACGCGTTCTGGTCGCCCTCGAACAGCGACAGGTGGGTGTGCATGCCGCTGCCTGGCTGGTGTCGGAACGGCTTCGGCATGAACGTCGCGTGCGCGCCGTGCGCGATCGCGACCTCCTTGATGACGTGCCGGAACGTCATGATGTTGTCGGCCATCGACAGCGCGTCGGCGTAGCGAAGGTCGATCTCCTGCTGCCCCGGGGCCACCTCGTGGTGGCTGAACTCGACCGAGATGCCCAGCGCCTCGAGCGCGCCGACCGCGGCGCGGCGGAAGTCGTGGGCGACGTCGTGGCTGGTCATATCGAAGTAGCCGCCGTTGTCGATCGGTTCCGGCTCGGAGCCGTCGACCGGACGGTTCTTCAGCAGGAAGAACTCGATCTCGGGGTGCGTGTAGAACGTGAACCCGCGCTCGGCCGCCCGCGACAGTGCGCGCCGCAGGACGTATCGCGGGTCGGCCCACGACGGCGAGCCGTCCGGCATCTGGATATCGCAGAACATCCGCGCCGAGTCGGCCGGCCGCCCGTCGCTCTCGGGCAGGATCTGGAACGTCGCCGGGTCGGGGCGGGCCAGCATGTCGCTCTCGAGCGACCGGGTGAAGCCCTCGATGGCGGAGCCGTCGAAACCGATCCCTTCCTCGAAGGCGCCGTCGAGTTCGGCCGGCGCCACGGCGACCGACTTCAGCATGCCGAGCACATCGGTGAACCACAGCCGGACGAAACGGATGTTGCGCTCCTCCAGCGTGCGGAGGACGAACTCCTGTTGACGATCCACAGCGCTCCAGTCTCGTACCCCGCGGTTACGCCGAGGTTACGGGCTGTAAGCACGCCACCCAAGAAGGAGCCACTGAGCGCCCGCGCCCATTCGTCCGCCAGGGCAGAACTGAGCCACGGATAACTGAACCACCAACGCGATGAGCGCTCGCGCGAAGAGCCCGCCGCCGCCCGGCGAAGCCGGAGTTGCGTGCGCGCCGCAGGCGCGCTTCCGGGCGACGACGGACCCGCAGGGTCCCGAGGAGCTCGGACGCGGCGGAAAGACAGCTAATGCAGCGCGCTGCCCTTCACCCACTGGCTCCAGGGGACGCTCCACTCGCCACCCTGGTTGAAGTTGATCTTCGGGCCGCCGGAGTGGACGACCTGCACGACGTCACCGATCAGCGAGTGCTGGTAGTACCACTTGGCGTTCGTGTAGTTCAGGTTGAGGCAGCCGTGCGAGAGGTTCTGGTGCCCCTGTGCCCACACGGTGGCGTCCAGCTCGTGCAGGTAGATCCCGTCGACGCTGATCTTGGTGGCCCACGGCACCTGTTCCGGCGCGTACCCGACCGGTGAGTTGGCAGGCAACCCGTAGCTGTCCGACGACATGGTGGCCGGGTTCTCGTGGTTGATCACCGTGTAGACGCCGGGCATCGTCCAGAGGTAGATCGGACCCCATCGACCCTGAACCGTGCCGCCACGTCCCATCGACGTCGCCATCGTGCGAACGAGCTTGTCGTCGAAGTAGACCTTCACCTGGTGCGTCTTGGCGTCGGCGACGGAGTAGTGCTTGGCGCCGATCTTGAACGACACGCTCTGGTCGGCCTGGCCGTAGAGGCCCTGCCCGACGTCCTTGCCGTAGACGTTGGCGCTGACGGTGACCTTCGTGCCCGGCGCGTAGTAGTTCTGCGGGCGCCAGTAGGCGTTCTGGCTGTCCGCCCAGTACCAGCTGCCGGTGACATTGGGGCTCGTGGTGACCTGCAGCGCGCGCTCGGCCTTGGCCTCGTTGACCTGCTCGTCAAAGTGAACGCGGAAGACCATGCCGACGCCGTAGCTGCCGTTGTTGTTGAGGTACGACCCGTAGATGTCCTCGATGTAGGGCATCGTCATGTTGTTCGGCGTCAGGGTGGTGACCTTGGCGGTCTTGTGAACCGACGACCCGTCGCCGGCGACGCCGGCCGCGCTGATCGTGTACGTCTTCGAGTAGCCGAGGTCTTCGGTGTTGTGCCACGACTTGCCGTCGGTGGAGATGGCACCCCGCACGTGCTTGCCCTGCGCGTTGACCATCGTGACGCCGGTCAGCCGGCCGTTCTGGATGCCGACGGTGACGGGACTGGCCGGGTTGATGCGGCGCCCGGCGACCGGCGTGGTGATGAGGGCGGCCGGCGCGGCCGGCGTGCTCGACCCGCCGGCGGACGTCGGCCCCTCGGCGGGTAGGCCGCTGCCGTGCGCCACCGGCGAGTTCACAGTCGACGCCCCCCCGCTGGTGCAGGCGGTCAGCGCAAGCAGCGCGACGGCGCCTGCGGCCGTCACCCCCAGCGCCACACCGCGACGGCCGGTCATCCGGCACGTCACGCCGCCAAACTCGCGCATTGTCCCTCCGCAAAACTCGTGACAAACCGAGCCCGCCACGGGTGGGCCCGGCCCTTTCAGTGTCCCTCACGAAGCCGAAATGCTGGCGCACGGCGCGTCACAATCGACTCACACTTGTACAGACGCGGCCCCAGCGGCACCGGTTGCGTTCGTTGCAAGATCGTCACATATGGGGTCGGGCGTCGTCTCAGTTTGGCGGACGGAACGCCGGATTCCGCCACTTTCGCAGCGATTTCACATCTGCTGCCCACCCGGTGAGCGGGCCGGACGCCGGGCGGCACACTTAAAGATGTGATGTCGCTTCGGCTGGCTCTTGCCCAGGTGGACTCGACGGTCGGCGATCTCGCCGGCAACGTCGCGTCGGTAGTCGCACGAACACGCCAAGCCGCGGAAGCCGGGGCGCAACTGGTCGCGTTTCCCGAGATGATGCTGACCGGCTACCCGGTGGAGGATCTGGTGCTGCGCCGGGCCTTCCGGGCCGCCTCGCGCGCTGCGCTCGAGAAGCTCGCGACCGAGTTGGCCGACGCCGGTCTCGGAGACCTCGCGGTGATCGTCGGTTTCATCGACGACGACGGACGCCCCCGAAACGCGTCGGCGTTCTTGCTGCGCGGGCAGGTGGTGGCGCGCTACTACAAACGCTGCCTGCCGAACTACGGCGTCTTCGACGAACGACGCTACTTCGAACCCGGAACCGCTCTCACCGTGGTGCGGCACCTCGGTGTCGATATCGCACTCACGATCTGCGAAGACGTGTGGCAGGACGACGGCCCGTTCAGCATCGCCGGCGCGGCGGATGCCGGGCTGGTCGTCAACATCAACGCCTCGCCCTACGAGCGCAACAAGGATGACGCGCGGCTGGCGCTGCTGCTGCGGCGCGCCGCGGAAGCCCGAGCGCCCATCGCATACGTCAACACCATCGGCGGCCAGGACGAACTCGTGTTCGACGGGGACTCGATGATCGTGGGCCCGGACGGCTCGACGATCATGCGGGCGCCGCAGTTCGTCGAGGACGTCTTCCTCGTCGACGTCCCCGTGCGGCCGGCGCCCGAAGTGGCGCCCGAGGTGATCGGCCGTTCGATGACGGTCGACCGGGTGAGCACCGGCGTCGCGGCGGTGCCGGGGTTCGCCCAGCGCACCGCGGAGATCGCCGACCGCCTCAGTGACGAGGAGGAAGTGTGGAACGCCCTCGTAGTGAGCCTGCGCGACTACGTCCGGAAGAACGGCTTCCGCTCCGTCGTGCTCGGCGTCTCCGGGGGTATCGACTCCGCTGTCGTCGCCGCGCTGGCCGCAGATGCGCTCGGCGGCGAGAACGTGTACGGCGTCTCGATGCCGAGCGCGTATTCGTCCGACCATTCGCGCACGGACGCCTCCGACCTCGCTCAGCGCATCGGTGCGCACTTCCGCGAGGTACCGATCCGCTCGATCGTCGATGCCTTCATGCAGCAACTGCACCTCACCGGCCTCGCGGCCGAGAACGTGCAGGCGCGCATCCGGGGCACCACGCTGATGTCGCTGTCCAACGCCGAGGGCCACCTCGTCCTCGCCACCGGGAACAAGAGCGAGCTCGCCGTCGGGTACTCCACGATCTACGGCGACGCGGTCGGCGGCTTCGCGCCGATCAAGGACGTCTTCAAGTCGCTGGTCTGGTCCCTGGCCCGCTGGCGCAACGCCCATGCGGAAGCACTGGGTCAGACGCCGCCGATCCCACCGAACTCGATCACGAAGCCGCCGTCGGCGGAACTGAGCCCCGGCCAGATGGACAGCGACACGCTGCCCGACTACCGCGTTCTTGACGGGATCCTGGAGCGCTACGTCGACCGGGATCTGAGCGTCGACGAGATCGTTGCGGACGGCTTCGACGCGGCGCTCGTGCAGCGGGTGGCGCGGATGGTCGACGCGGCCGAGTGGAAGCGCCGCCAGTACCCGCCGGGGACGAAGATCAGCTTCAAGGCATTCGGACGGGATCGCCGGCTGCCCATCACCAACCGCTGGCGCGAGACTGGTTGAGACGCGCGTCTCACTGACACAGCGAGACATACCGCGCAGTAAGTTGCACGATTATTTCGTCCACATAACAGCCCGGGGACCGGCGCGGCCGGCCTCGAGGAAGTGAGGCGAGAAACCGATGTCCGAAACCGCTCTCTACGGTGGCGTGACCAATCGACGAGTCACGATCCGGGACCTCCAGGCAGCAAAGGACCGTGCCGAACGCTGGCCGATGCTGACTGCGTACGACTACTCCACCGCACGGATCTTCGACGAGGCCGGGATCCCAGTGCTGCTCGTCGGCGACTCGGCGGCCAACGTCGTCTACGGCTACGACACGACGGTGCCAGTGACGCCGGACGAGCTCATGCCGCTCGTTCGTGGCGTCGTGCGGGGCACGTCGCGTGCGCTCGTCGTCGCGGACCTGCCGTTCGGCTCGTACCAGGCCTCACCGCAGCAGGCCTTGGAGACCGCGTCGCGATTCATGAAGGAGGGCGGGGCGCAGGCCATCAAGCTCGAGGGTGGGCAGCGGGTTGCCGGCCAGGTTGAGGCGCTGGTCAACGCCGGGATCCCGGTGATGGCGCACATCGGGCTGACGCCGCAGTCGGTGAACGCGTTCGGCGGCTACCGCGTGCAGGGTCGTGGCGACGAGGCCGCACATCGGCTGCTGCAGGACGCGAAAGCGCTACAGCATGCCGGCGCGTTCGCTGTGGTGCTCGAGGTCGTGCCGTCCGACGTCGCGGCCGCGATCACCCGCGAGCTGCATGTTCCGACGATCGGTATCGGCGCGGGACCGTCGTGTGACGCACAGGTGCTGGTGTGGCAGGACATGGCCGGTCTGCGGGGCGGTGGCAAGCCGGCGAAGTTCGTCAAGGAGTTCGCCCAAGTGGGTGACGTCCTGCGCGATGCCGCGACGCGGTTCGGCGACGAGGTGCGCGGCGGCGCCTACCCGGGTCCGGAGCACGAGTACCACTGACGGCTAGCGTCGCAGGGTGCGACTGTTCGTCATCGATGCATTCACCGACGTCCCCTTTCGCGGCAACCCGGCCGGTGTCGTCCTGCTGGACGCACCGGCCGAGCCGTCGTGGATGCAGGCCGTCGCCGCGGAACTGAAGCACTCAGAGACGGCGTTCGTCCGCCACCGGGACGACGGCGACTACGACCTGCGGTGGTTCACGCCCGCGACCGAGGTAGACCTGTGCGGGCACGCCACACTGGCCGCCGCGCACGCACTCGCGTCCGCTGACCATGCCGGCCCGTTCGCGTTCCACACGCGCAGCGGCGTACTGCGCTGCCACCTCGACGCGGCCGGAGTTGTCGAGATGGAGTTCCCCGCCCAGCCCGGTGAACCCATCGAGGAACCACCCGGTCTCGCCGCCGCGCTCGGCGTTGCGCCAAAAGCGGTAGTGAGCAACGGGATCGATGTGCTGGTCGAGGTGGAGAACGCTGCCGCAGTCGCCGAACTCGCGCCTGACATCGAGCGGCTGCGCGGCGTGGAGTGCCGAGGTGTGATTGTCACCGCCCGCGCCGACACCGACGCCGACCACGATTTCGTGTCCCGCTTCTTCGCGCCCCGCGTCGGAGTGGACGAGGACCCGGTGACGGGCTCGGCGCACTGCAAGCTCGGCCCGTACTGGTCAC
>DATFTS010000522.1:0-1928 GCA_035261645.1 Jatrophihabitans sp.
GCCTTACGCTGCACAGCGCGGACCCACAGATCCACACGCACGCGCTCGTCTACGCGAGCACGATCGGCTTGATCTGCCGCGGGCCCGATCGGGGCCGGCACAGCACTTTTGCTCTGCTCGATCAGTGGCTGCCCGGTGCACCAGAAGGCCCCTTCGGCGACGACGCGCTCGCCGAACTGGCGCGCCGTTACTTCGCCGCGTACTCCCCCGCCACGGCGGCCGATTTCGCCGCCTGGTCCGGCCTGGCGGGCGGACAGGCGATCAGTCTGATCCGCGACGAGCTCAAGCCGGTCGAGTACGACGGCTGGAGTGGGTTCCGGCTCGGTGAGTGCGAGCCGCAACGCGGCGTGCGGCTGCTGCCTGCCTTCGACAACTACCTGATCGGCTATCGCGACCGCAGCGCGATCATTGATCCGGATCGGGTGGGGTCCGTGTACCACGGCGGCCTCATCCGGCCGACCGTGCTCGTCGACGGACGCGTCGCGGGCACCTGGCAGCTCGAGCGAATCAAGGGCCAGGTGCGAGTGCAGCCGTTCGAGCCCTTCAGTGGGGCCGTGCGCCGGGCCGTCGATGCCGAGCTGGCCGATATCGGCCGCTTTCTCGACCGGGAGCTGGCGGTGTCCTTTGCTGAGCCGGACTAGCCGTGGTCAAGCGTGCTCGCGAGCGGCACGCCGGGGCGGTAGGGCAGATGCAGTCGGCTCGGTGCGTCGAGCACCGCGAGGTCGGCGCGTGCGCCGGGGACCAGCCAGCCGATGTCCGTGCGATCCAGCGCCGCGGCGCCGCCCGCGGTCGCCGCCCAGATCGCCTCGTCCGGCGTCATGCGCATCTCACGCACCGCCAGCGCGATCACGAACGGCATCGATGAGGTGTAGCTGGTGCCCGGGTTGCAGTCGGTGGCGAGCGCCACCGTGACGCCGGCATCGAGCAGCCGGCGGGCGGTCGGGTACGGCGAGACGGTGGAGAACTCGACACCGGGCAGGAGTGTCGCGACGGTCCGGCCAGCGGCGAGTGCGTCGACATCGGCGTCCGTCAGGTGCGTGCAGTGATCGACACTTGCTGCCCCCACCTCAACGGCGAGCTGCACGCCGGGGCCTGGCGCGAGCTGGTTGCCGTGGACGCGTAAGCCGAGTCCTCGCGCTGCTCCGGCCTGCAGCACGGCACGCGCCTCGTCGGCGTCGAAGGCATGCGGACTTCCCGGTTCGCAGAACACGTCGATCCAGCGGGCGTGCGGCGCGCACGCGTCGAGCATCGGCCCGGTGACCTCGCGCAGGTAATCGTCGCGATCGATGCCGGGTGGCACGACGTGCGCACCGAGAAAGGTCGTCTCGTCGGTCACCTCGCGGGCGAGCTGCAACGTTCGCAGCTCGTCGGCGCGACGCAGCCCGTAGCCACTCTTGATCTCGACCGTCGTCGTCCCCTGAGCGCGCAGCTCGGCGATCCGGGTGCGGAGCAACCGCCGAAGTTCATCGTCCGACGCCGCCCGGGTGGCGGCGACGGTGGAGGCGATGCCGCCGCCGTCGTAGGGCTCGCCGGCCATGCGTGCGGCGAACTCGTCGGCCCGCTCGCCGGCGAAGACGAGATGGGTATGCGAGTCGACGAACCCCGGCAGCACCGTCCGGCCGCCAAGATCGACGCGCTCGTCCGCGGCCGGTGCCGCTGCGACGCTGCCGACCCAGACGATCCTGCGCGCGTCGACGACGATGGCGGCGTCAGTGAGCACGCCGAGGGGTCCGACGCCGACGGTCGGATCGTTGGTGACGAGCTCGGAGATGCCCGAGATCAGTCTTGCCATGCCGCCTCGATCGCGGCGTCGAGCAGCTCGCCGACGTCCCCGAGCCGGTGCTGCCCGCCCTGCACGACGACCCGGCCATCGACCAGCACGGTGTCGACGTCCGAAGCACTCGCCGCGAACACCACCTGTGCCGGGT
>DATFTS010000523.1:0-3071 GCA_035261645.1 Jatrophihabitans sp.
GAACAACCGCGCCCGCGCCGTCTCGACCGGCGCGGGCCGGCCGAAGTACGCCGACACCAGGTGCTCCAACCGGTCGACGTCGAGCGCGGCCTCGCTCCAGATGTTGCCGAGTTCGAAGCACGGGTCGTTGTTGCCGGAGTACTCGTAGTCGATGAACCACAGCCGCTCGCCGTCGTCCATGATGTTGGCCGCGAGCAGGTCGTTGTGGCACGGCACCGTGAGGGGCGCGGATGCGCGCAGCACGGCCTCGATACGCCGCACGAGCGGCTCGAAGGACAGGTAGTCCTCGGGCAGCCGGAACTCGTGTTCGCGGACGATCGACAGGTAGTGGCGCTGTACGTCGAACATGTCGAAATCGCCGGCGAACCGCGGTCCGCTGTGCAAGCGAGCGCACAAGGCGGCGACGCGCTCAAGTTGGCGCGGATCGTCCAGGTCGTCGTCAGTGAAGGTTCGGCCGTTGATCCATTTCACGACCAGCACACCTTCATCCGGTGAGTAGTCGACGACTTCGGGGCCGACGCCCGCGGCGGCGGCCGCACGTGAGTTCTGGTACTCCGAGTAGCGGTCGATGGCCAGCAGCGCGCTCTTGGGCGCGGAGAACCGCGCGACGAAGTCACCGCCATCGCGGGTTACCACCCGGTAGTTGCGATTCGTCAAGCCGCCGGTCACCCGCTGGAGCCGTCGCTGGGTCCTGGTCAGCGACGGCAGCCGAGCGAGCACCGCGTCGGCCTGCCCGATGGCGTCGGGCAGCGGATCCGCGGGCGGCGTCACACCGGCCGCGCGAACGCCTCGCCCACTCAAATGCCACCCCCCGCCTATGCGGCCTGCGCCGCGGACGGTTCCGATGCGATTGGTCTGCGATCGTAGGACCGCCTGTGACTATCGGTCTAGAGGGCAGACCTTTAGATTCGGGTTATCGGGGTTGTGCCTTGTCGAGTTGCGACCGCACCGGAATGATCGGTGCCCGTGAGCGCCCTCAATCTCCCTGAGCGGGCGCGCGTTGTCGTTATCGGCGGTGGCGTAGGTGGCGCGAGCGTCGCCTACCACCTCGCCGAACTCGGCGAAAGGGACGTACTGCTCATCGAGCGGGCGGAGCTCACGAGCGGCTCGACGTTCCACTCGGCGGGTTTGGTCGGCCAACTGCGGGCCGACCCGACCCTCACCCGGATGAACATGTATTCGGTCGAGCTGTACCGGAAACTTCAGGCCGGTGACAACCCGGTCGGTTGGGCCGAGAGCGGCGGCATCAAGCTGGCTTCGTCTCCCGCGCGGCTGGAGGAGATCCGGCGCCAGATCAGCTGGGCAACGTCGTACGGGTTGCCGTTGCATGAGATCTCGCCGCGCGAGGCGGCCGACCTCTTCCCGCTGATCGACTTGGACGGCGTCGTCGGCGCCGGCTACCTGGACTCCGACGGATACCTCGACCCGTCCCAGCTGTGCTACTCGCTGGCTGCCGCTGCCCGCGCGAACGGTGTGCGGATCCACCAGCACACGCGCGTTACCGGCATCGGCACGTCCGACGGGCGGGTCACCGGCGTGCGCACCGATCGCGGCGACATCGAATGCGAGGTCGTCGTCAACTGCGCCGGCATGTTCGCGGCGGAGATCGGAAGGCTGGCCGGCGTCCGGATTCCGCTGGTGCCGATGTCGCATCAGTACGTCGTCACGGAGGCGTTCCGCGAGCGCAGTGATCCGTCGCTGCCGACGCTGCGCGACCCCGACCTGCTCGTGTATTTCCGGCAAGAGGTTGACGGCCTCGTCATGGGCGGCTACGAACAAGATCCCGCGCCGTGGACGGCGACGCCGGAGCGATATGACGCCGTGCCGCCGGACTTCAACGGTCGGCTGCTGCCAGAGGACTGGCCGCGCATGGACGAGATCGTGGCGAACGCCCAGCGCCGGGTGCCGCGACTCGGCGAGGTCGGTGTGCGGCGGTTGATCAACGGCCCCGAGGCGTTCACGCCCGACAACGAATTCTGCCTCGGCGAGACCAGTGTCGGCGGCTTGTTCGTGGCAGCAGGCTTCTGCGCGCACGGCATCGCCGGCGCCGGCGGCATCGGCCGGGTGATGGCCGAGTGGATCGTCGAAGGCGAGCCGTCGATGGACGTCTCGCACATGGACATCGCTCGCTTCGGGCCCCAGTACCGCTCGCCGCGCCTCACCCTTGCGCGCACGGTCGAGAACTACCGCACGTACTACGACATCCCGTACCCCGATCGGCAGCGAGAGGCGGCGCGGCCGCTGCGCCGCTCAGCCGCATACCCGTGGCACGCCGCGCACGGCGCCGTGTTCGGCGAGAAGGCCGGCTGGGAACGCGTCGACTGGTACGAACCGAACGCGGATGGCGCGGCGACGCGTCCCATCGGCTGGCCCGGCCGCTACTGGTCGTCGGCGATCGGCGTCGAGCACCGCGGAACTCGCGAATGCGCCGGTCTGTTCGACGAGTCGTCCTTCGCGAAGATCGAGGTGAGTGGCCCCGACGCGGCGCAGTTTCTCGACTGGGCGTGCGGCAACGAGGTCGCCCGCGCGGTCGGCGATGTCACCTACACGCAGGCGCTCAACGACCGCGGCGGCATCGAGTGCGACTTCACCGTCACCCGGCTGGCCGACGATGTGTTCCTGATCGTCACTGGCACAGCGTTCGGGTCGCACGACATGTCGTGGCTGCGACGGCAGGCACGTCGCCGAAACGCACGCGTCCGCTTCGTGGACGTCACCGGCGCGACCTGCTGCTACGCGCTCTGGGGACCGCGCTCGCGCGAGATCCTGCAAACGCTCACGCCCGCCGACCTCGGCAATGACGCGTTCCCCTACATGACGGCGCAGGAACTGACCGTTGGGGACGTGCCCGCCCGCGCCATGCGAGTGACGTTCGTCGGCGAACTCGGCTGGGAGATCTACGCGTCCAGCGAGTACGGCGCGACGCTGTGGGAGACGCTGTGGGCGGCGGGTGCCGCGAGAGGCATGGTCGCCGCCGGATATCGCGCCATCGACAGCATGCGGCTCGAGAAGGGCTACCGGGTCTGGGGCACCGACCTCACGCCCGAGACGACCCCCTATGAGGCCGGCCT
>DATFTS010000524.1:0-3424 GCA_035261645.1 Jatrophihabitans sp.
GTCTGCGGGAACTTGTCCATCGCACCGTTGTCGAAGGCCTTCTGCTCGTCGCTGTAGTTGTGGTCCTGGTCGCAGGTCAGGACGTCGTTGACGTTCGTGGGGTCGTAGCGGCGTGGGTTCACGCCATTCGGGTTCGCCGTCAGCAGGGCTGGAGTGAGCCCGTCGACCGAGGGCGTATGCGACGAAGCGTTGAAGGTCTGGCCACCGGTGTTGGCGGCGTTCGGGTACGTGCCGAAGTAGTGGTCAAAGGACACGTTCTCCTGGAAGATCACAACCAGGTGCTTGATCGGCGTGGCGGTTGCGCTGTGGTGGTCGCCGTGGCGTTCCTGGGCCGACGCGCCCGCTGCACCAGTGGCGAGCGAGGCGACGACCGCAGTGGCGGCCACGGCCGCGAGGGCACCCAACCGGGCTCGATGCATGGAATCTCCTTGGGATGACGCGGACAGTCCGCATGGCGAGTCGACCAGCGTGCCGTGCCGTCCGGTCGACAGGCCGGTTACGGGAAGGCGACGTGCAGGCAACGATTCGTCCCACTCAACAGGCATGGCCAGAATGCCGGGAACGATCTATATTTCGTCCCGGGGCAGTCCACGATCGACCGGCAGCATCGGAGCTGCCGGTTCCGTTCGGAGGAGGAGCCCACCATGCCCCTATCCACCCGACAGCGGCGCGGCGCACTTGCCGCGTTCGCTTCCGCCCTCCTGGTCGGCTCGCTGATCGCGGCCGGCCCGGCAGCCGCGGACGACGGCGACCTGACGCAGCCGATCGACTTCACGCACAACGCGGTCGATGCACCTGCACCGGTCACGAGCGCGGTCTTCGGCAGCAGCCCAGGCGCCAAGATCGGTACGCCGATCTGCTCGACGGCGTCCTCAACCGCCGCCAACGTCAACACGTCGTGCGAGCGCAACGTCCCGCACAACGAGACGTCCATCGCCGTCAATCCGACGAACCCCAACAACATCATCGGCGGTGCCAACGACTACCAGCTCGCGGTCAATCCAGGCGGGCACGTATCCGAGACGCTGCTCTCCCGCGCCCACGTGTCGTTCGACGGCGGCAAGACGTGGACCGAGTACCCGCTCAACGCGAACTCTGCCTACCAGGCGAGTGGCGATCCGGCCGTTGCGTTCGACGCTGCCGGCCACGCCTATTACGCCACGCTCGGCTTCCGCTTCGTGGGTCCGGCCAGCGAGACGACACCCGACGTCGTGGCACACGCGTCCAACGACGGCGGCAAGTCGTGGAACACGAACGTCGTCGCCCAAGGCAGCGGTAACGCCGGCAGCGTGGGCGACTTCCTCGACAAGGAGTACGTCGCCGCGTGGGGCAACGGCAACGCCATCATTACCTACGGTGACTTCCGCGATCAGCAGAAGGGCGTGACCGTCTCGGCGCGCATCTACGCATCAGTGACACACAATGCCGGCGTCACCTGGTCGAAGCCCACGCTCATCTCCGGACCGCTCGATCAGGCGTTCGTCTCGATCCCGACGGTGACTTCCGACGGCCGCGTCTTCGTCGCGTTCATGAACACCGGAGATCTCACGACCGGTCGCGACACCTACGAGGTCGTCGAGGTCAATCCGGCCACGGGTGCCCGCATCGCCGGCCCGTTCGCAGTGGCACTCGTCATCGACGGGATCCACGACTACCCGATCGCCTTCGGCCGGCAGACCTATCAGGACTCCACGTTCCGCAGCTGGGCCGCGGGCAACATCACCTCTGACCCGACCGATCCGGCGCACCTTGCCGTTGTCTGGTCGGACATGCGCAACAGCGTGACTCCTGCGCCGACCGATCCGTACTCGGCAGTGACGAACTCGGATGTCGTCGTCAGCCAGTCGACCGACTCCGGTCGCACCTGGTCGGCGCCGACAGCCGTCACGCTGTCCGGCGATCAGTTCATGCCTTGGGGTGCGTTCGACGCGTCGGGCACGCTGCGCATCGGCACCTTCGATCGTTCGACCGATCCGGCCAACCACATGTACGACTACTCGCTGCTGACCCAGACCGCACCGGCGACGTTTGCGCGCAGCACCGTCTCGACCCAGCAGTCCGAGCCGACGATGAACGACCGATGGTTCTCGGGCACGACGCTCAACCCGGCGTTCCCGCATCCGAGCTCGTTCATCGGCGACTACAGCAACATCGCGGTCGTGCCGGGCACCACGCACGTCGTCGCGTACTGGACAGACATGCGTGAGCCGGCCTGCTTCGCGGGCGGGTGCGGTCATGGCGAGGACGCGTACTTCGCGTACGCGAGCTAGCCACTGACCCGTTGTCCGCCCGCCGGCAGGCTTGTCGCGCGTCGGCGGGCGGACAACCCTATTGTTCGGGGATGCAGACCCTGCGCACCCCGGACGACTGTTTCACCGGCCTGCCGGACTTCCCCTACGAGCCGCAGTACACGCACGTGTCGGATCAGGACGGCGGCTCGCTGCGAATGGCATGGGTTGAGGACGGGCCAACCGACGGCGAGCCCGTCCTGCTGTTGCACGGCGAACCGTCGTGGTCGTTCCTCTACCGCAAGATGATGGCTCCGCTCACTGCCGATGGCCTGCGGGTGATCGCGCCGGATCTCGTCGGCTTCGGCCGATCGGACAAGCCGACCCGGCTGGAAGACCACAGCTACGCCCGCCACGTCGAGTGGGTGCGCTTTCTGGTGGAGGACGTTCTTGACCTGACCGGCGTCACACTCGTCGGGCAGGACTGGGGTGGCCTCATCGGCCTGCGGCTCGCCGCGGAGCGTCCGAAGCGGTTCGCCCGCCTCGTGGCCGCGAACACCGGGCTGCCGACCGGCGACCATCCGATGCCCGACATCTGGCACCGGTTCCGCGAAGCGATCCAAACTGCGCCGCAGATCGACATCGGCCGCTTCGTGCAGTCCGGCTGCCGACGTGCGATGACCGACGACGTTCGCGCCGCTTATGACGCACCGTTCCCGGACGAGACCTACAAGGCGGCCCCGCGCGCCATGCCCGGCCTGGTCCCGATCACGCCGGACGATCCGGCGACCGAGGCGAACCGCGCGGCGTGGGCGGCGCTCGCAGCTTCGTCCATTCCCGCGCTCATTGCGTTCTCGGATGGTGACCCGATCACCGGCGCGATGGGGCCGATCCTGCAGCGCGTCCTACCCGGCGCGCAGGGCCGTACGCACCCGGTGATCGAGAACGCCGGGCACTTCTTGCAAGAGGACGCCGGCGAAGAGCTGGCCGCGGCGATCGCTGCCTTCATTCGCGACACCCCGGCCAAGTAACGTCTGGGCCATGCTGCTCAGCGACCGCGACATCCGCGCTGAAGTCCAGGCCGGCCGGCTGACGGTCGAGCCATGGGAGCCGGCACTGCTTCAGCCTTCGAGCGTGGACGTGCGCCTCGACCGCTACTTCCGGGTCTTCAACAACTCGCAGTACACGCACATCGA
>DATFTS010000525.1:0-1518 GCA_035261645.1 Jatrophihabitans sp.
GCCGGGGTACTGGACCAGCACGCCGAACAGTTGCGCGTCGGGCCACGGCTGGCTGAGGTCCTGCACGGCCACCTGCAGGCCGAGGGCCTGGGCGCGGGTCCGGACGACGTCGATCGTCTGGGGTAAGGCATCGGCGTCGACGAGGAACGTGTCACCGGAGCGGCTCGCCCGGTGCGCGAGTGCCATGCCCTCCGCGGCAGCCGTGCTCTCGTCCAGGACGGACGCTCCGGCGACCGGCAGGCCGGTGAGGTCCTCGACCACCGTCTGGAAGTTCAGCAGCGCCTCCAGCCGTCCCTGGCTGATCTCCGGCTGGTACGGCGTGTACGCGGTGTACCAGGCCGGGTTCTCGAGCACGTTGCGCCGGATGACCGGCGGTGTGATCGTGCCGTAGTAGCCGAGGCCGATCATCGAGCGCAACGGCTTGTTCCGGGCTGCGAGCGCGCGCAACTGCGCAGCTACCTCGGGCTCCGACGCGGCGGGCGGAAGCGCGAGCGAGAGCTTCTCCCGGATGCCGGCCGGGATCGCGTCGGCAAGCAGGTCATCCAGCGAGGCGTACCCGAGCATTTCCAGCATGCGCTGCTGGTCGTGCGCATCGGGCCCGATGTGCCGCGTCGCGAAGGGGCTGGCCTGCTCCAGTTCAGAAAGGGAGGTCATGGGTCGGTAACACTCCACAGTCGGGCCGGCGCCGCCACCGTTCGGTGTCGGCGTCCCCGTCTGTCGGGTCGTCCCTCCAGAGTGGCCATAACCGAGTGGTCCTGGTGCCTGAGAGGTTCCGGGGAGGTTGCCCCTTCGGCGCCGGCGAACCGGCTCTCCCACGCGGCGTCAACAGCCACTTCCGAGGCTACCAGCGCAACCGTGCGAACGCCGGGTGCGGCGCGGGTGGGTAGTGCCTCAGCGCCCCTTTGCTCTGCTCACTTGGGGTGAGCGATCGGCTGCCCGCGCCGCCGCGGCTCTTCCGTGTGCAGAGCTTGCTCTGCTCACCTCAGGTGAGCGAGGCGGCACACTTCCGTGAGCAAAGCATGCTCTGCTCACCTGAGGTGAGCGAGCGTGCGCCCGGTGTCGCTCACCTCAGGTGAGCAGAGCAAAGGTGCCGGAAGCCACTATTCGGCCCGGCCCCGGCGCGAGAGATTCTGCCCGGGCCCAGCGCGAAAGACGGCCAGCGCGCGGCACGAGAGACCGCCAGTGCGCGGCACGAGAGCCGAATCAGGCAGTCGCGGAACGAGCCTGCCGACGGCGGGACAGCTCATCGGTGGCCGACGGGCTCTCGGTCTCGGTGCCGTCGGCGCGCTCGCCCGGCAGGTGCGCCAGGGAGCCGCGCAGCTCACGCAGTGCGCCACTGACCGCAATGCCGAACACGCCCTGGCCACCGCGCAGCAAGTCGACGACTTCCTCGGGCGACGTGCACTCGTACACCGACGTGCCGTCCGAGAGCAACGTCACCTGAGACAGGTCGTCGACGCCACGCGAGCGCAATGCTTCGACCGCGATCCGGATGTTCTGCAACGAGACCCCGGCGTC
>DATFTS010000526.1:0-1962 GCA_035261645.1 Jatrophihabitans sp.
GCTCTCGTGGCGGCGGCGCTGGTACGTCGCCGGCTTCGACCGCGACCGTGGCGAACCGCGCAGTTTCCGGCTCTCGCGCATCGTCGGCACCGTGCACCCGCTCGGCCCGGCCGGTGCGTTCGAGCGGCCGGAAAAGGTCGATCTGGTTGAGATGGTCGCCGGACGCGGTCCGGGCGAGGAGCGACTTGCGCTGGTGAGGGTCACCGGGTCGGGGGCGGGGCAACTGCGACGCATGGCGGAGTCCGAGGTCGACGGCGTGCTGACTATCGCGTTCGTCGAGACCCAATGGCTCGCACGGGTCATCGCCGGCGCGGGTGCCCATGCCCAGGCCCTGGAACCGCCTGATCTGGTCGACGCGGTCGTCGATCGGCTCCGAGCGGCGGCGGATGCGGGCGTGCATGCCTAGCGCGAACGAGGAGCGGCTGCCCCGCCTGCTCGCCCTCGTCCCGTACCTGCAGGCTCGGCCCGGCATCGAGATCGACCGTGCGGCGGCGGACTTCGGCATCAGCGAAACCCAGTTGCGCAAGGACCTGACGCTCCTCTGGATGTGCGGGTTACCCGGGCATGGGCCCGGTGATCTCATCGATATCTCGTTCGAGGGCGACACCGTTTCGGTCATCTTCGACGCGGGCATGTCCCGGCCGCTGCGGCTGACCGCCGAGGAAGCGCTCGCGCTGGTCGTCGCGCTGCGGACTCTGGCAGAGACCCCCGGGCTTGCGGATTCGGACGCGGTCCAGCGCGCGCTCGCGAAGGTGGAGGCTGCGGCCGGCGGGGCCGTCGACGACTCCACGGTGGCGGTCGCGCTCGACCACACCCAACGGCTGCTGCCGCTGCTGCAGCGCTCCCTCGATGAGCGGCGTGCCCTGCGGCTGCGCTACTACAGCGCGTCGAGGGACGAGACCACGCAACGCACCGTCGACCCGGTGCGGTTGTTCGACGCCGACGGCCGCACCTACCTGGAAGCGTGGTGCCGGCACGCCGAGGGCATGCGGGTGTTCCGCCTCGACCGCATCGAGGACGCGGCGGTGCTCGACGACGCAGCGAAGGTGCCCGACGGCGTCCAGCTGCGCGACCTGTCCGAAGGCGTCTACCAGCCGGCGTCCGAGCACCTGCTCGTCGATCTGCGCCTGGGCCGGGCGTACGCGTGGGTGGCCGATTACTACCCGGCCGAGCGCGTGACCGACGACGGTGACGGCGTGCAGCTGAGCCTGCGCGTCGCCGACCCCGCCTGGGTGCGCGCGCTTGTGCTCGGCTCGGCCGGTCAGGTGGAGGTGCTCTCGCCGGACTGGCTGGCTGAGGGTATCCGCGGCGAGGCCGAGCGGGCGCTCGCCGCCTACGCCGCGAAGTAGAGTTTCCCCGTGGACTGGTGGCCGATCGGGGCGTGGATAGCGGCGGTGCTCATCGCCCTCGTCGTGCTCGGGTTCTGCGCCTACGAGATCACGTGGAAGGCCGATCGGTTGCGCCGTGACATGGCCCGGTTGCAGGCAAGGTCTGCCGAACTCGGCGCGCTTGGCGTGCGGCTGCGCGAAGCACGTGAGCGCGCCGGCGCCGCCAGGCCGCGGTGAACGTGCGCCTCATCCCCGCCCGCTTCAGCCGGCGCCACGCCAACCCTGAGGGGCGGATGCCCGTCCTCGACCACCTGCGCGAGCTGCGCCGGCGAGTCATCATCATCGTGCTGATCGTTGCTGCCGGTGCGATCGTGGGCTGGGTCTTCTACGGCTCGATCCTCGCCTTCCTGAAGCACCCCTACTGCTCGGTGCCGGCGAAGTACCGCTACCAGCCGAGCGCCACGTCCGGCTGCGTGCTCACCTACCAAGGCGTCCTGGACGGATTCACCTCCCGGCTGCAGATCTCCGTGATTGCGGGCGCCATCATCACCGCGCCACTGTGGCTCTATCAGATCTGGGGGTTCATCACCCCGGGCCTGCGCAAGAACGAGCGCAAGTACACGTTGATCTTCGT
>DATFTS010000527.1:0-2078 GCA_035261645.1 Jatrophihabitans sp.
CGACCCGCCGCAAGGCACCTGGCTTCGCGCTGTTGGGCGAGCCGGGCGAGGTACGCGACGTCGTGCTCGAGCTCAAGAGCGTCGCTGACGTGGGGCTGGTCGGATTCCCGAGCGCGGGCAAGTCGTCGCTGATCGCGGCGATCTCGGCGGCCCGGCCCAAGATCGCCGATTACCCGTTCACGACACTGGTGCCGAATCTCGGCGTCGTCAGCGCCGGCGACAACACCTTCACCGTCGCCGACGTGCCGGGCCTCATTCCGGGTGCCGCGGCCGGCAAGGGACTGGGCCTGGACTTCCTGCGCCACGTCGAGCGGTGCGCAGTGCTGCTGCATGTCATCGACCTCGCGACACTGGAGCCCGGCCGGGATCCGCTCAGTGACCTCGACGCACTCGAGGCCGAACTCGGCGAGTACGAGGGCACGTTCGGGGCGCTGCTGGCCAAACCGCGGTTGGTGGCACTGAACAAGATCGACGTGCCTGAGGCTCGCGAGTTGGCCGAACTGGTGCGTCCGGAGCTCGAGAATCGTGGGCTGCGTGTGTTCGAGGTGTCGGCGGCCTCGCACCAGGGCCTGCCCGCGCTCGTCTACGCGCTGGCCGATGCCGTGCAGGCCGATCGCGCGGCGCACCCGGCCGCTGATCGGCCGCGCATCGTGTTGCAGCCCCGCGCCGTCGACGACCCAGGCTTCACCGTCGAGCGCGACGCCAGTGACCCCGACGCGTTCGTCGTCCGCGGCGCGAAGCCGCAGCGCTGGGTGACGCAGACGGACTTCGACAACGACGAAGCCGTCGGCTACCTCGCCGACCGGCTCAAGCGCCTGGGGGTCGAGGACGAGCTCACCAAGCTCGGTGCCGAACCTGGCGCGGCAGTGACGATCGGCGACGTAACGTTCGACTTCGAGCCCACCGGGGGAGTGCAGGTGGAGGAGGAGTTCCTGCCCACGCGCCGCGGCTTCGACGGCCGGCTGGACACGTCCACCCGCACCCGCGCGCACGAGCGACTCGCCGCCAAGCGCGCCCGCAAGCGGCCGGGCGAGGACGAGGACGGCTATGACGCGTGAGGCGGTCGCGGCTGCGCGTCGCACGGTCGTCAAGGTCGGGTCGTCGTCGCTGACCTCGCGCGGCCGGCTCGACCCGCAGCGTCTCGATGCGATCGTCGATGCGATCGCGGCGCGGGTGGCGGCCGGCGGCCAGGTGGTGCTGGTGTCCTCCGGCGCGATTGCCGCCGGCCTCGGTCCGCTCGGACTGCAGCAACGGCCACGTGATCTCGCGACGCAGCAGGCGGCGGCCAGCGTCGGGCAGTTGCTGCTCGCCGAGCGTTACGCGGCTTCGTTCGCGCGGCACGGGCTGCGTGTCGGGCAGGTGCTGCTCACCGCCGACGACCTGCACCGGCGCGGGCACTACCGCAACGCCGAGCGCACGCTCGAGCGGCTGCTCGCGCTGGGCGTGCTGCCCATCGTGAACGAGAACGACACCGTGGCAACGCACGAGATCCGCTTCGGCGACAACGACCGGTTGGCAGCGCTGGTGTCGCACCTCGTGCACGCCGACGCCTTGGTACTGCTGACCGACGTCGACGGCCTCTACAGCGGTCGGCCGGGACGGCCGGGCGCGGAGTTCATCCCCGAGGTGCGGACGATGGCCGAGTTGGCCGGCGTGGACGTCAGCCGGGCCGGCAGCCACGTCGGATCCGGCGGGATGGTCACGAAGATCGACGCTGCTGCCATAGCGACGAGCGAGGGCATCCCGGTGTTGCTTTCGTCTGCCGGCCGAATCGACGAGGCTCTCGCCGGGACGGCCGGCACGCTGTTTCACCCCGCGGGCGATCGCAGTGCGTCGCGGCTGTTTTGGCTGCGCCATGCGACGACGCCGCGCGGCGTGCTCGTGCTGGATCCTGGTGCGGTGGCGGCGATCGTCCAGCGGCGGATGTCGTTGCTGCCGGCGGGCGTCACTGGCGTGAGCGGTGACTTCTACTCGGGTGAGCCGGTAGACCTGGTCGGTCCGGACGGTGTTCCGGTAGCCCGTGGCCTGGTGGGCTACGACGCCGTCGACCTGCCGGCGCTGCTCGGCAAGCGCACCGG
>DATFTS010000528.1:0-2900 GCA_035261645.1 Jatrophihabitans sp.
CCGCCGCCGATGACCGCCGGGCCGATGATGTTCGATGCGGCTTGCCACACCTTGTGCACGTGCCCGCTGGCGTCGATGGTGATCTTGCGCAGTCCGTCCGTGCACGGCACGTAGACGGCCGGCCCGATCACGGCCGTACCGCCGAAGGAACGGCACAGGGACGTGCTGCTCACCTGGCGACCGACGCCGCCGAGGTTCGCGCGATTGAGCACATACGCGGTGCCGCCCTTGCCGTCGATGAACACCCACTTGCCGACGATCGCCGGACCCTGCGAGCCGAGGTCGGCGTCGCTTGCGTTCTCGCTCGGCCAGTTCGACGGCGCGAAGGCCTGCTGCAGCTTCGCGTTGGCGCTGATCTTGAGGATCGAGTCGCTGTGGTCCCACGGCCCGGAGGTGGCAGCGCCGTTGCCCACCGAGACATACAGCGACTGCCCATCCCAGGAGGGTCCCGGCGGCGTCCAGATCCCGGCCTCGCGCTGCGTCGGCACCGTGTAGGCGACGGCCCCACCGCTACCGTTCAGCGGGATGCCGACCACCCGTCCCTTGTAGCCCCCGCAGTCGCCGGCGAGGCCGCCGAACGGCACCCACACTCGCGTCCCGGCGACAACCAGCGCGCCGCGTTCCTGCATCGCCTTCTGCTCGACGCCGGCCAGGTCGAGGCTGCGGCGGAAAGCCACGGTGCCGTTGGACATGCGGATCGCGGCGAGTTCATGCCGCGGCGGGTTGCCGGAGTACTCGGCCGCGACGTAGATCAGACCCTTGTTGTATGCCGGTGTGCCGGTGATGCCGAGCGGGAAGACGTTGCCGCACGGCAACTGGCTCTGCTGCGCCGGCGTGCCGAGGTGGCGCTTCCACAACACCTTCCCGAGCCTGATCGCATAGACGGTGTCGTTCTCGGTGACGGCGATGAACGTGCCGCCGATGATGATCGGCGACGCGAAGACCTGGCCGTCGAGGTTGTATCGAGCCACGACCTTCGGCGTGCCGGTAGCGGTCGGCATCGACGGCGCATTGCCGGTGCGCAGTCCATTGCCGTGGTAGGTCGGCCAGTTGGCGTACGCAACGGCGGCGGCGCTGTTGCTGTGGTGAGGTGGTGATGCGGAGGCCGGCCCGCCGTTGCCGGCTCCGGTGCAGGCAAGCAGAACCAGAGCAGGAACGGCGAGCAGCATTCGTGGGCGCATTGCCACAGTCTGCCGGGAAATTACCGAATTCAGTCGATCAAATCGCGGATTGCAATGGTTTCGTCGCGCCCTGGCCCGACGCCGATCGCGGAGATCGGAGCTTTGATCATCTTCTCCAGCGCCTCGACATAGTTGCGTGCATTGCGCGGCAGCTCGTCCAGCGTCCGGGCCGACGAGATGTCCTCGGTCCACCCGGGGAACGTTTCGTACACCGGCACCGCTCGAGCGAACTCGACCTGGTTCGTCGGCAGTTCGTCGTAGCGCTTGCCGTTCACCTCGTAGGCGACACACACCGGTATCTCGTCCAGGCCGGTGAGGATGTCCAACTTGGTGAGTACGAAGTCGGTGACGCCGTTGATGCGAGTCGCGTAGCGGCCGATGACCGCGTCGAACCAGCCGCACCGGCGCGGACGTCCAGTGGTGACGCCGAACTCGGCCCCGCGAGTGCGCAGCAGTTCACCCGTCTCGTCGTGCAGTTCGGTCGGGAACGGCCCCTCGCCGACCCGTGTCGTGTACGCCTTGATCACCGCGATCACGCGGCTCACCCGGGTGGGCGGGATGCCGCTGCCAGTGCAGGCGCCACCGGCGGTCGCGTTCGACGAGGTGACGAACGGGTAGGTGCCGTGGTCGACGTCGAGCAGCGTCGCCTGGCCGGCCTCGAGCACCACCGTCTGCCCTTGGTCCAGCGTCCGCTCCAGCAACAGCGCCGTGTCCGTGACCATCGGACGCAGCCGGTCGGCATAGCCCGTCAGCTCGGCCACCACCGCCTCGACGTCGAACGCCTTGCGGTTGTAGATCTTGACCAGCACCTGGTTCTTCAGGTTCAGCGCGCCGCTCACCTTGGCCCGCAGCACGTCGGTGTCGAACAGATCCTGCACGCGGATGCCGATGCGACTCATCTTGTCGGCATAGGTCGGCCCGATGCCACGCCCGGTCGTACCGATCTTCGCGTTGCCGAGGAAGCGTTCGGTCACCTTGTCGAGCGTTCGGTTGTACGGCGTGACGACGTGCGCCGATCCGCTGACGACCAGCTTGGACGTGTCGACGCCACGTGCAGCGAGCGCGTCCAATTCCTCGAAAAGCACCCCGAGGTCGATCACGACGCCGTTGCCGATCACCGGTGTGCAGCCGGGCGTAAGGATGCCGGACGGCAGCAGATGCAGCGCGTACTTCTCCGAGCCGATGACGATCGTGTGCCCGGCGTTGTTGCCGCCGTTGAACTTCACGACGGCGTCGACGCGACTGCCGAGCAGGTCGGTCGCCTTGCCCTTACCTTCGTCGCCCCACTGAGCGCCGACCAGGACGATCGCGGGCACGGTTCCTCCAGCGGGTTGCAGTGGCCAGCAACAGGCCCAACGAAGGGTAGCCCGCCCAGCCGTGAGCGTGGCTCCCCCGGCGCCGCGTGTGTCAGTGGGCCAGCGCGGCCGCCGCCTCCGGGTCACTGTCGGCGAGCAACGTCGCGCAGCGCGCCGCCTCGTCGTCCTCACCGATCGCGGCCGCCGCCACCCCGAGCGAGTGCAGCGAGCGCAGGAAGCCGCGATTCGGCTCGTGCGCCCACGGAATCGGGCCCTGCCCCTTCCAGCCGGCGCGGCGTAGCGCGTCCAGTCCGCGGTGATAGCCGGTGCGGGCGTAGGCGTACGCCTCCACCGGGCGACCGCCGGCGAGCGCTGCGGCCGCAAGCGCTGCCCACGCCGCAGACGACGCCGGAAACGCCGCCGC
>DATFTS010000529.1:0-6359 GCA_035261645.1 Jatrophihabitans sp.
CGCGCGTCGCGCGCCAGCAGCATCAGCAACTGCCGGTCGATGCTGTCCAAGGTGACCGTGCGGTGCGGCGGAGGTGCGATCTTGGACAGGTTCGACAGCGGCGGGGTCTGGCTCACCATGGAAGGTCACACCCCCGCGAAACTTGTCAGCATGCGCGCACTGCCCGTAGAGTTCCTCACAACTGTATCTCCAAGACGCGGAATGTTGACGCAACTGATTGGAGTCGTCTCGACGTGGGACAGCCGGCGACGTCGGGGGCGATACCCGAGCTCAGGTGGCAGGAGCAGTTCGCGCGGCGCTCTGCGCGCGGTGGCGACGAACTCACCGCAATCCTTTCGTTGGCGACCAGCCGGGACATCATCACATTCTCGGGTGGCTTCCCTGCGCCGGAGACCTTCCCGGTCGAGGTCATCCGCGAGCTCGCCGACGAACTGCTGTCCAAGGACGCCGCACTCGCGTTGCAGTACTCGCCGACCGAAGGCTTGCCCGATGCGCGCGCGGCGGTCAGCCAGCTGATCGAGCAAGAGCAAGGCCGGCCGATCGGCGCCGACGACGTGCTGATCACCAGCGGTGGTATCGAGGCGCTGCAGTTGTTGGCGCGCACCTTCGTCGACCCCGGCGATCGCGTGCTGGTCGAGTCGCCGAGCTACCTCGGCGCCATCATGGCTTTCGCGGGTTTCGAGGCGGACGTCGAAGGCGTGCTCGTCGACGAGGACGGGCTGCGGCTCGACGAGTTGGAGCGGGCGCTGGCCTCTGGCCCACCGCCCAAGCTCCTGTACGTCATCCCCGACTACCAGAATCCGACCGGCCTGAGCCTGAGCGCGGCGCGCCGAGTGGAGCTGGTCGAGATCTGCCGCCGCGCCGGCGTCCTGATCGTGGAGGACGTGGCCTATCGACAGCTGTCCTTCGACGGCAGCACGGTGACCAGCCTCTGGTCACTGGCACCGGACGTCGTGGTGCAGATCGGCACATTCTCGAAGGTCTTCATGCCTGGCGTGCGGCTCGGCTGGGCTGTGGGGCCGGGGTCGATCATCGGAGCGATGGCGGCGGCCAAGCAGAACTCTGACCAGTGCTCCGGTGCGCTCGGGCAGATGCTCATGGCGCGGTTCGTCGAGCGCGGCCACCTGCAGCGCAACCTCGTCGGGGCCCGGGCGCTCTACGAGGGTCGCGCCAACGCGATGAACCGGGCGCTCGGCGAATACATGCCGGCCGGCGTCGAGTGGACGAAGCCACGCGGCGGGTTCTTCACCTGGCTCACCGCAGCACCGGACGTCGATGCGCGTGCCCTCGCCGCGCCGGCTGCCCGGCTCGGCGTGGCCTACGTGCCGGGCGCGCCGTTCTACACCGATAGCGGCGACGGCGGGAGCTGCTTCCGGCTCTCGTTCAGCCGCGCGGCGGAGGACCAGATCGACGAAGGCATTCGCAGGCTCGCGTCGCTCCTCCAACCAGGAAGCAGCTCATGACCCACTCCCACTTCAGCGACAGCGGCGGCACCCCGACGGCTCCGGGCCGCTACGTCGACGTGTCTCGCATCGAGCGCGCCGAGTTCGTGCCAGGGCTGCACTTCCAGCCCGTGCTGGGCGAGCAGACGATGGTCAACTTCGTCTCGTTCGACGAGCACACCGAGGCGCCTCATCACGTCCACGAGGAAGAGCAGATCGTGATCGTGCTCGAAGGTGAGTTCGAGTTCGAGATCGACGGCGACGTGCGCGTCATGCGCCGCGGCGACGTTGCGGTCGTCCCGCCGTGGGTGCCGCACGGCGCGCGGACCTACGACACCACCTGCCTGGAGATCGACGTCTTCAACCCGCCGCGCAAGACACTGCTCGACCACGCCCGAGCGCAGGGCGTGGCGCCGACCGAGGGCAGCGTGGAGGCCGGCGGCTGATGGACATTCGGCTCGACGGCCGCCGCGCGGTCGTCACGGGGGGAACCAAGGGAATCGGCCGCGGGGTCGTCGCCGAGTTCCTCGCGTCCGGGGCCGACGTCGTCTTCTGCGCGCGCAATGCCGAGGACGTGAAGCAGACCGAAGCCACACTGGTCACAGAACACCCCGGCCGAGTGGTCCGCGGCGTGGTCGCTGACGTCACTGACGCCGCGTCCATCCAGTCGCTGATGGCTGACGCGGCTGACGCGCTTCGCGGCATCGACGTTCTGGTGAACAACGCCGGCGCGGCCCACCCAGGCACGTTCGAGATGCTGAGCGACGATGACTGGCACGCCGACCTCGACGTCAAGCTCTTCTCGCAGATCCGAGCCACCCGGGCGGCGCTGCCGCATTTGCGACGCAGCAGTGCGCCACGGGTCATCAACGTCAACGCCGTCTATGCGCGCTACCCGGATCCCGCCTTCTTCGCGACGACGGTCAACCGCGCCGCCTGCTTGAACCTCACCAAAGCGCTCGCGCAGCAGTACGGCCCGGAGAACATCCTCGTCAACAGCGTGAACATCGGCTTCGTGGTGACCGCGCAGTGGGACAACATCCATCAGCGCCGCGCGCCAGAACTCGGCAAGGACGAGTTCTTCACGTCTCTGGCCGCGGCGGAGGTTCCGCTCGGTCGCTTCGGGACGGTGGACGAAGTGTCTGGCCTCATCACGTTTCTGGCCAGTGACCGTGGCAGTTACATCACCGGCGCCAGCATCGACGTCGCCGGAGGCATGGGGAAGTACGTATAGCAGCGGCCGCCGGGACCCCGGCTGATCATCCAGAGACAGGAGATCGTCGCCATGACCCAAGAGACTGCGCAAGCAGGAGCCGTCGAAACAGAGCCAGGTCAGCCGGCACTCGCGCGCGGATCCCTGCGAACGATCGACGCCGTCGCGATCAGCATCTCGGTGCTTTCGCCGGCGATGGCTATGCAACTCAACACGGGTGGTGTCGCGGTGCAGGCCGGCGGTTCGACGCCACTGGCATTCCTGCTGGGCGGCGTTGCGTGCCTGACTCTCGGCTTCGTCGTCATCGGCTTCACCCGGCGCATGGCGGCAGCGGGCTACGCCTATACGTATGTCAGCCGAAGCCTCGGCCAGGGATCGGGGTTCCTCGCCGGCTGGCTGTACTTCTTCGGCTTCGCCTGCTTCGTTCCCATGACGATGGCGGGCGTCGGTTTCCTGTTCTGCGACCTTGTCGGTATCAGCACCGACTGGTGGTTCGTCGCATTCATCGTCGGGATGCTGCTGCTCGTCGTGCTGACGGTGGTGCGGATCGCGGTCACAACCAAGGTGCAGTTGCTGATCGGCGTGCTCACCGTCGCCGTGCTGTTGATCTTCGGTCTAATTGTGGCCATCAAGGGCGGGGCGCACGGTCAGTCACTCCAGGCCTTCACGTTCAGCCACACGGTCAGCGGCGGCTTCCACGGCGTGTTCTACGGCCTCATCCTGGCCGTGACGTCCTACATCGGGTTCGAGACCGCCGCCGACTTCGGTGAGGAGACCGCAAACCCGCGGCGTGCCGTGCCGATCGCGGTCACCGCAGCGGTCAGCTTCGCGATCATCTTCTACGTCTTCATCACCTACTCCGCGACGATCGGCTACGGCGTCAACGAGTTGCAGAAGGACCCGAGCCCGTGGGTGAACGGGGGGCTGATCCCGCTTGCGGAGAAGTACGCCAACCACACGCTTGCAAAGTTGATCGAAGTGGGCGCGATGCTCTCCGCGTTCATCGTCTGCGTGGCGTGCGCGACCGCCGCGGCGCGCACCTTGTTCGCGATGGGTCGCGAGGGTGTCCTGCCCAAGTGGTTCGCGCACACGCACCGCCGCTTCAAGACACCGGTCAACGCGACTGTCACGATCGCGCTCGTCGCCACCGGCGCTGCTGCCCTGATCGGTTACGGCTTCGGCCGGCCGAACGTCTTCGGCAGCAAGGCGTTCACCGTGTACGCGTTCTATGCCACGATCGGCACGCTGGCCGTCATACTCGTGTACATCGCACTCTGCCTCGGTGGTATCGCGTTCTTCTACCGGACGAGCCGCCGGTTCAACCCGATCCTGCACGGCGTGGTGCCGCTCATCGGCGCGGTGATCTTCGGCGCCGCTTGGTACGGCTCGGTGTACCCGGTGCCGCCGAGCGTGCTGAAGGCGACGCCTTACATCACCGCTGCGTGGCTCGTGATCGGGATCGGCGCGCTGCTGTGGCTGCGGGCCAACCGCGCCGAAGCGGTCGGGCGCATCGGCTCGATCCTCGGCGAGGAGGGCGGCGAGCTGGTCGAAGCCCTCGACAAGCCGTGATCGACGACCACGTCCATCCCTTCCCGCTGGAGTTCGCGCCGCTGGATCTCGCGACGATCACGCTCGACGTGCACCCGGATCCGGCCGGCCCGCAACGACGCCGCGCCCAGGCGCCCGGACGGCTCTACCTGCACCTGCTCGAGACCAAGCTGGCCGACCTGCTCGGTGTCGATCCGGCGGACGCGGTAGCCGCGCGCGACCGGGAAGCCGCAGCCGACTGGCCCACCTGGGTGCAAGGCCTGTTCGACGACGCCGAGATCACCGGCATGGTGATGGACGAGGCGACGTCGCCTGCTGTGCCGACCGATCCGTCCGGTTGGGCCGGCACGGCCGACCGACCGGTCTGGTGGATGGCGCGCATCGACCCAGTGGTCGACGACCTGCTTGGTAGCGATGCGACGGCGAAGGACGTCGTCGGCGCGGTCGAGGACGCGATGCAGACGGCGGTCACGGCCGGCGCTGTCGCGTTCAAGACGATCCTCGCCTACCGCACCGGTCTGGCCGTCGACCCCACCGTCGACCTCGAACGTGCTCAGCGAGAGTTGGACGGTGAGCGGGGGCAGCCGGTGCGCCGTCGCGGCAAGGCGCTGCGTGATCTCGTCCTGCGCCGCGTACTCGAGCGGGCGGCCGACCTCGACCGCCCGATACAGATCCACACCGGGTTCGGCGACTCCGAGCTACGGCTGCGCGAATCCGACCCGACTCTGCTCGAGGATGTGCTGCGCACGCCCGGAGGCCAGGCTGCACGCGTCGTCCTCATCCACGGCTCGTTCCCCTGGACCGAAGCTGCGGCCTACCTCGCGACGACGAAGCCGAACGTCTGGATGGAGCTGTCGCTGTCGAACCTGTTCGCGCCGGTGGGCACGGCACAGCGGCTGGTGCAGATGCTCGATGTCGCGCCCGTCGACCGGCTGCTGCTCGGTAGCGACGGGCACGGGCAGCCCGAGACGCACTGGTTCGGCTGCCGGGTCCTGGTTGAAGCATGGGAGCAGGCGCGCGACGTCCTGCTCCGCGCCGGCGCCCGGACGTCGTGGGTCGAGGCCGCGCAGGATGCGATGTTCGAGGACAACGCGCGGACGGTCTACGCGCTGACGGGCTGACCCTGCGGGGAGAGCACGACGCGGCGCACGGTCTGCGCCTCCACCCGGTCCATCCGGACGGTGAAGCCGAGTCCCGGTTGCGTCGGCACCTCGATCGTCCCGCCGGCCGACACCTCATACGTCGGGTCGACAAGATCCCACCCGTAGAGCACCGAGGCCGGCGACATGTCCGCGGGTTCGGTGAAGCCGGGCAGCGAGGCCAGCGCGAGGTTGGCTGCCCGGCCGATGCCGGACTCCATCATTCCGCCGCACCAGAGCGGCACCCCGCGTTCGGCGCACAGCGCTGCGATCGCCACCGACGCGCTGATGCCGGCGACCCGGCCGGGCTTGAGGTTCACGTTGCGGCACGCGTCCAGGTCGAGCGCCCGCCGCACGTCGTCGACCGAGCGCAACGACTCGTCCAGGCAGATCGGTGTCGCAAGCCGGCGTTGCAGTTCGGCGTGTTCGAGAAGCTGATCCCATCCGAGTGGCTGCTCGATGCAGGCCAGCCCGAACTCGTCGAGTTCGGCAAGGTGGTCGGCGTCGGCCGGCGTGTAGGCGGCATTGGCGTCCACCTGCAGCATCACCGCGTCTCCGACCATCGCGCGCACCGCGGCGACCACGTCGGTGTCCCAGCCGGGTTGGATCTTCAACTTGATCCGCTGATAGCCCTGCTCGAGACGCAGCGCGACCTCGTCCAAGGTCTCGGCCAGGCTCTCGGTGATGCTGAGGCTCTCACCGACCGGAACCGCGTCGCGCACACCGCCCAGCATCGCGTGCAGAGACGTCCCAGCCGCCGCGCCCGCCAGCGACCAGAACGCATGCTCGACGCCGGCACGCGCAAACGTGTTACCGCGGATGGGTGACATCGCCGCGGCGACGATCGCCGGGTCGAGGCTGCCCGCCGCCAACGCGAGCGGCAGTGCGTACTCGACGATGGTGCTGAACGTGCCGCTTGTGGTGTCGGGCAGGTAATACGGATGGTCGAGCGCCGCCGCCTCACCCCAGCCCTCCGCGCCGTTCTCGTCCTCGAGATGGACGAGGACGGTGTGGCGA
>DATFTS010000530.1:0-1873 GCA_035261645.1 Jatrophihabitans sp.
TTGCCGTTGATGCCGACGCGTTCCTGCTCGAACACGTAGTCGCGCGCGGCCCGCAAGGTGAAGTCGAACAACTCCAGCGCGCGCAACCCGGGTCGCACCGCGATCGTCACGCCGTTCTCGCGCGTGCCGAGTTCGTCCAGCTCCGCCAGCCTCGATTCGAGGTGATCCCGCATCCGAGTCAGCACGGTCAGCCGGTCGTCGAGCGACATCCGCGGCCACTCGCCACTGTCGAATGCGGCACGGGCCGCAGCAACGGCCGCATCCACATCGGCGACCGACGCGCGCACCGTGCTGCCCAAGTACGAACCGTCGGCCGGCGAGTGGACGCTGATTCGCACATCCGTCGCCGCGGCGCGCCACAGGCCGTCTACGTAAATCCGGTCGAACTCGGTGGTCATGGAACTCCTCAGGTCAGACGGACGCGCCGAATCGGGCACCTTCGAGAACTGCGTGCGTGAGCCGTCGCGGCGCCAGCGCGTCGCCGACCAGGTAGACCGGTCGTTCTGCGCTGCTCAACTGCCACCGACTCGCGACCGGGTCGGGCAGTCTCGACTGGGCAAGCACGATGCCACCGATCTGCAGCTCGTCTGTGCGGCCTGACAGCAAATTTTCGACGCGTGCGGTTGCGCCGTGCACTCCAGTCACGCGGGTCGACGGACGGATGACCACACCGAACTCCGCCAGCGTGCGCAGCAGGTGATTCAGTGTCCGTTGCTCGAGCGTGGGAGCGACCGTCACCAGCTGCGACACGAGGTACACATCGAGGCCCTCGGCGGCGAGCAGGCGGGCGGTCAGCAGTGGGTCGAGGTGCGGCTCGGTGCCGCCGACGACGAGGACCGGGCCGATGGGTCGCGCGCCCCGCAGAACGTCGGTGCTGCTTAGCAGCGGCACGGACCCGTCGTCGTCGAAGCCGGGCGCTGACGCGATTGCGCCGACAGCCACGACCACCGCGTCGGCATCCAGATCGTCTATGCGGTGCACCTCGGATCCAAGCTTCACATCCAGTGCGTTGCCCGCCTCAGCCCGCAATCGTTGGAGCCAGTCCGTCCAGCGCCGGCGAGCCGGATCGCGAACAAGATCGGCGAGCTGACCACCGAGTGCGTCCTCGCGTTCGAGAATGGTCACGTGGTGACCGCGCGCCGCCGCAGCGAGACCGGCTGCCAGGCCAGCGGGGCCGCCACCCACCACGGCAAGTGATCGACGCGTGGCGTCGGGCCGGCGCCGCACCGCCATCTCGGCTTCGCGGCCGGCGGCTGGATTCACCGGGCAGCTGAACGGCACCAGCGTGCATTCGTTGCAGCCGATGCACGCCGTTATGGCGTCACCATGGCCAGCGAGGACCTTGCGGGCGAACTCGGCATCAGCGATCGCCGCACGCGCGATACCAACAAGATCCGCACCCTCGGCCAGCAGGGTCGCGACATCGCGAGCTGTCACGACACCGCCGGTGACGACCACCGGAAGCCCGGCGGACTCTCGAATGACGCTCGCGGCCGCCGACAGCGACGGACGTGACACGAGCCACGGCGTCGTGTAGGCGAGCACCGGTCGCCCCGCGGCCAGACCGTCATGATTGCCGATGCTGATGTTGATATAGCTCAACCAAGCGGCGCAGCCGGCCAAGCCAGTGGCGACGTCGGCCACGGTCAGCCCACCGTCCACCTCTTCCCACGCAGGCACGCGCACGCCGAGGATCGCGTCGGTGCCGATCGCACGACGAATGTGTTGAAGGATCTTGCGCAGGACGTCCCAGCGTCCGTCGGCGTCGCCGCCGTAAGTACCCGTCCGCGCGTTGTAGTGCGGCGACAGGAACCTATTGAGCAGGTAACCGTGCGCGGCATGCACCTCGACGCCGTCCGCGCCGGCCTCGACG
>DATFTS010000531.1:0-2994 GCA_035261645.1 Jatrophihabitans sp.
CGTCGGCGTGACGGACTCACCCACTGCCACGCTTACTGCAGTCGCGCAGTACAGCGCAACGCTCAGCCGGATCCCGAACGTCGCCAGCGTGAGCTCACCGGCAGGCACCTTCGTCCACGGCACGCAGGTCGGACGGGCACAGCCGACGTTGCGCTCCACGTCGGGAGATGGCGCGCTGTTCAACGTTGCGACGCACAGCGACCCGTTCTCGAAGGCCGGCAGCACGCTCGTGCACGACCTCCGCAGCGCCCCGGCTCCGTGGAAGGTGTACTTCAGCGGCGCCGCGGCGTTCAACGCCGACGCGATGTCGGGCCTGGGCAGCAAGTTGCCGATGGCGATCGGGTTGATCGCGCTCGCCACGTTCATCGTGCTGTTCCTCTTCACCGGCAGCGTGATCGTGCCGCTCAAGGCACTGGTCCTCAACACGCTGTCGCTCTCGGCCACATTCGGCGCGATGGTCTGGGTGTTCCAGGAGGGGCATCTGTCCGGCCTGCTCGGCTTCACGCCCACCGGCTACCTGGTCGCGAACATGGTGATCCTGATGTTCTGCCTCGCCTTCGGGATGTCGATGGACTACGAGGTGTTCCTGCTCTCCCGCATCCGCGAGGAGTGGGTGAACTCCGATCGCAGCAACGCGGCCAACCGCCGCGCCGTCTCGCTCGGGCTGGCCCGTACCGGGCGCATCGTCACCGCGGCCGCCGCGCTGATGGCGATCGTGTTCGCCGCGATGGTGGGCTCGAAGGTCGCGTTCATGCAGCTGTTCGGGCTGGGCCTGACGATCGCCGTCCTGGCCGACGCCACACTCGTCCGTGGCATCCTGGTACCGGCGTTCATGCGGCTGATGGGCCGCCGCAACTGGTGGGCTCCGGCGCCGCTCGTCCGGCTGCACGAGCGCATCGGGCTTCACGAGAACGAACCGGCCCCGGTGCCGGCCGTCGCAGCCACGAGGGAGTTGACTCCAACGGCATGACGCAGGCCAGCCAGGCACGGCGCCGACGCGCGTCGCGTGGGGCAGGCGAGCAGCTTCGCGACGAGATCATCGCCGCCACGCGGGACCTGCTCGCCGCCTCGGCGAACGCAGACGCCGTCTCCATCCGCGCAGTCGCGGACGCCGTGGGCGTCACTCCCCCGTCCATCTACCTGCACTTCGCCGACAAGGACGCGCTGATCGAGGCCGTCGTCGCCGCCGTCTTCGCCGAGTTGGATGCGGCGATGCTGGCGGCCGGCGACTCGGTCGAACATCCGCTGGCCAAGCTGTGCGCCTTCGGCCTGGCGTATGTGCGTTTCGCGGTGGAGCATCCGGAGCATTACCGGGTGGCGACGATGGATCGCTCCCTCACCGAAGGGCAGCCCGGCCAGCTCGATCAGATGCTCAACGACGCCGCGTTCTCGCGCCTCGTCGAGACGGTGCGCGGTTGCCAGCAGGCCGGCATCTTCGCACCGGGCGATCCGCTGCCAGTGGCGTTGCAGATGTGGGCGGCTGCGCACGGCATCGCGTCGCTGATGATCGCGAAGCCGTTCCTGCCGTGGGGCGACGTCGAACGTGCCGCCGAGTCGGCGCTGTTCGCTGCCGCCCTGGGCAAGGCGACGGGCGACCTGATCGGCGGGCCGGACGTCGGGCCGGAGCGGGTGGCCGAGTGGCTCGAGGCGCAGAAGGCGGCCGGCACGTGAGCGGGGCGGGCGTGCGGCTGCCTTTCGCGCGCCGCGCATTGCACACCAGCGACCGGCCGAGTTCGACGGCGCAGTGGACGACGCTGGGCCGTGCACTCGAGCTGAACCACACCGAGCCGATCGTCACCGATCGGTACGCGCCGGTGTTCCTCAGCGAGCCGAGCCGAGTGCTGTTGCGGGGGCTGTCGGCCACCGGCCCAGCGTTGCGCCGGGCGGAGCGGCTGCGGCCGCTCGGGCTCGCGACGTCTGCCCTCTGCCGGCACCGGTTCATCGACGAGCACCTGCTGGCCGCCCTGCCCGACGTTGAGCAGGTGATGATCCTCGGCGCGGGCTACGACGCCCGGGCCTACCGCTTCGCGACGCAGATCGGCGCCCGTCCGGTGTACGAGGTGGACCTGCCACCGCTGTCCCGGCGCAAAGCAGCGATCGTCGCAGCACACCGCGAGATGTTCGGGCACACGTCCGTGCACCGCGTCGAGATCGACTTCCGCACCCAGACGCTCACCGACCGGCTCGCCGGATCCGGGTTCACGTCCGGTGCTCCGACCTTCGTCGTGTGGGAGGGCGTGAGCCCGTACCTCACCCGCACCGCCGTCAACGACACCCTCGCGGCGGTGCGTCAGGTCTGCGGTACCGGGTCGGTGCTCGCGATGGACTTCTGGCAGCGGGTAGGCCGGATCGGCGTCTACGCATTGCGACTGGCCCTCGAGCGATCGATGGGGCTGATCGGCGAGGCGATCGGGTTCACCGTCCCTCCATCGTCGGTGGGTGCGTTGCTGGACGGGCACGGGTTCGAGGTGATCGACGTCGCCGACGGGGCCGAGATGACGGCGCGCTGGGCAACCGGCGGGCGCAGTTGCGACCCGGGGCTCTACGTCGTGGCGGCTCGGCTCGGCTGAGCTTCGCGGCCGGCGCGCGACCGACTCCCGGCGCGCTGCCTACTCTCGTTTGGCGGCCGGCGCGCGTCCTTCGAACTTCGTCGAGAGCACAACGGTGGTGCGCGTCCGGGCGACGCCGGGGACGGCGGTCAGCTGCCGGATCGTCGTCTCGAGACCGGCGACGTCGGCCACCCGCACCTTGACCACGAATGTCTCCTCGCCGGCGACGAACCAGCAGTCCTCGACGACCGGAATCGCGGTGAGTGCAGCAAGCACGGCGTCGGTGTCCGGACTGTCGGTGAGGAAGATGCCGATCAGCGCGTTCATCGCGAAGCCGAGTGCCTCCGGCGCGACCGCGGCGTGGTAGCCGGTGATGACGCCGGCCGCTTCCAGTTTGGCGACCCGCTCGTGCGTCGCCGGCGCGCTCAGCCCGACGATGCGGGCC
>DATFTS010000532.1:0-11115 GCA_035261645.1 Jatrophihabitans sp.
GGGCACGCTCGTGCTCTTGATGGCGATGGACCGGCTGGCCCTGATCACCAAGGAGTTGATCGAGCACGGGCGCGCGCCGTCGACGCCCGCCGCCGTTGTCCATGGGGCGAGCCTGGCCGGTCAGCGGGCGATCCGATCGACGCTCGAGGAGATTGCTGGTGCAGCCGAGCGCGAAGGGATCGGCGCGCCGGCTGTCGTCGTCATCGGCCCGGTGGTCGACGTCCTGCACTGACCGAAGGTCATGACGACGAGGGGCGCCCAAGCGCAGCCACGCCCAGACACGCCGCCAGGTGCGCGGGACCGGTTTTGTCGGTGCCCCGTGCTAATATCCGAACATCAGTTCGAAAGGATGGTCGGGAGATGGCTGCACAGTTGCTGGGTGGGCAATCCGCGGTGCTGCTGCGCCACGCCCGAGACCTGCTGGCGGAGGCCGACGGCGCCGGTGAGTCGGCCGAGCGGTTCCGGCTGGCTCACCTCGCGGCGTTGCGCATCGGGGCTGCGGCGGTCGCCCAGCATGGCTGGCCGGCGAGTGCGCGCAGGCGGCTGGTCAGCGTATGGGTCCTGCTCGAGAAGGTGGCGCCCGATTACCGGCACTGGGTGAGTTACTTCGCCGCCGGTGCGCCCGTGCGGGCTGCGGTTGAGGCCGGCGTCCTCACTGCCGTCTCGCCGCAGATGGCCGACGATCAGGTGCGCGCGGCGGGGCAGTTCCTCGCGTGCGTCGAAGACTCGCTCGGCATGCTGGCCGCGTAACACAGCACCGCTGTCGCCGACCGCGGTTAGGCTCGCCAGCGTGCAGATCGAGACGAGTCGGGCCGGGCGCCAGGGGCTCGTGTCGCAGTTGCTGACCGAAGCGCTTCCCGGCGTCGCTCGACCCGGCGCCGTGGCCTCGCTGCTCGACTGCGGTGGCGGAAGTGGTACTTACGCGGTGCCGCTGGCGGTCGCCGGCGCCGACGTCACCGTCATCGACATCAGTGCCGACGCGCTGGCGACACTGACCCACCGTGCTGCAGAAGCAGGTGTCGCAGATCGGGTCCATCCGGTGCAAGGTGACGTCGAGGCGCTCGGCGAACTCATCGGCTCGCGCACCTTCGATCTCGCTCTCGCGCACGGGGTGCTCGAGGCGGTCGACGACGTTGCCGCAGCATTCGCCGCGATCACCGCGGCCGTACGTCCGGGCGGTCTGATCAGCCTGCTGGTCAGTAATCCGGCAGCGAGTGTGATTGCCCGCGCCCTCGCCGGCGAGCCCGCGGCCGCGCTGACCGAACTGCGCGAGCTGGCTCCCACCGAGGCGCGCATCGGGCCGACCGCGCTCGCCGAGTTGTGTGGGCGGGCCGGACTGGTTGTGCAGTCCCGACACGGCATCGGGGTGTTCTCCGACCTGGTCCCGGGGTCCGCCCTCGACCAGCCGGGGGCGCGCGACGCACTCGAACTGCTCGACACCGAGGCGGCGGGCCGCTCGCCGTTCGCGGACATCGCCGCACGCGTGCACCTGCTCGTACGCCGGCCCGGGTAGCTGAGCATGGGACGCAGCGCGGATCTGCCTCGAACCGCCGGCCAGTTCGACGGCGACGACGCGGGCTGCACGATGTTGCACGTCGACATGGACGCGTTCTTCGCCAGCGTGGAGATCAAGAAGCGGCCGGAGCTGCGCGGCCGGCCGGTGGTGGTGGGCGGCGGTGTGCGCGGGGTCGTTGCCGCCGCGTCCTGTGAGGCGCGCCGCTACGGCGTCTTCAGCGCCATGTCCATGAGTCAGGCGCTGCGGCGCTGCCCGCACGCAGTGGTGCTGCCGCCGGACCGGGCGGCCTACTCCGCGACGTCCGCGCAGGTGATGGCGATCCTGCGCGACATCACACCTTTGGTCGAACCGCTGTCGCTGGACGAGGCGTTTCTCGACGTCGACGGCGCGACCCGACTGCACGGGCGGCCCGCGATCATCGCAACTGCCATCCGCGCCCGAGTCGAAGCCGAGCTCGGCCTCACGTGTTCCGTCGGTGTCGCGCCGACCAAGTTCATCGCCAAACTCGCGTCCGCGCGATGCAAGCCGGACGGGCTGCTCGTGGTGCCGGTGGCCCGGGTGATCGAGTTCCTGCACCCGCTGCCCGTCACGGCCTTGTGGGGCGTCGGGGCGCGCACCGCCGAACCGCTGCACCGCCTAGGCATCCGCACCGTCGCCGAGCTGGCCGCTACACCACGCGACACACTTCGGCGCGCAGTCGGGACGGCGGTCGCCGATCATCTGGCCGCCCTCGCCGACGGCATCGACCCGCGCGCCGTCGAACCACACGAGGTGGAGAAGTCGATCAGCGCAGACCGCACGCTGGACGAAGACCTCACCGCGGAAGGCGACGTGCAGCGCGAACTGCTGCGGCTGGCCGAGGATGTCGGCAGTCGGATCCGGTCGCGCGGTTTCGCATCGCGCACCGTGGGGATCAAGATCCGTTTCGCCGACTTCCGCACCGTGACCCGGGTGCGGACGCTGTCGGGTTGGACGGACTCGACCGCCGAGATCTATCAGAATGCGCTGGAGTTGTATCGCAGCCTGCACCTCGACCGTCCGCGGATCCGCCTGGTGGGCGTGAAGTGCGAGAGCCTGCGCGAGGTCTCGACCATTCCGGAGCAGCTGACTCTCGACCTCGACGACGGTGCGACCGCACCCCGCGCACGTGCCGATCACGCTGTCGACGCGGCGCGGGCCCGCTTCGGCGACACGGCGATTCGGCCCGGCGCTCTGCTCGAGAGCCCGTCACGGCACAGCAGGTGAAGTTCGGCTACCGATCCGTCGGATTGGCTCGTATGCTCGGTGGGTAGCCGCATGACCGCGCGGGTACAGTCTGTATCGACCGGAACGAGTACCGCCGTGGATCACCTGGTCGCGGCGACGAAGGAGGGCCTGGTGCCGCTCTCCGATCACGAGCAGAGGCTGCTGGACGAGATCGAGCAAGCGCTCTATGCGGAGGATCCCAAGTTCGCCGCTTCCGTGCGCTCGGCGCGTACGCGCTCTCGAACTCGCCGCTCCGCGCTGCTGTGCGTGCTCGGTGTTGCCGCGGGGCTTGCGCTCGTCCTGGTGGGGCTGATCGCGAATCTCGTCGTGCTCAGCGTGATCGGGTTCGTGCTGCTCGTCGGTGCTTGCGGATACGCGGTGCAGTTGCTGCGCGGTCGCAACCGAGGGTCGGCGGCGCGGTCCGGCGGTGGCACTCGCGCCCCGCGGCAGGGCGGTCTGAAGGACCGCATGGAGGAGCGGCTTCGGCGTCGCTTCGACGACCCGCAGAGCTGAACCCCGGCGCGGTCGATCGCGACCGCAACCAGCGGCGTTATCCGCCGTTCAACGCAGCGCCCCACCCCTTCAACGCAGCGCGCACCCGTTCAACGCAGCGCGCACCCGTTCAGTACTTGCGATTCGTCAGTGTTTGCGCCGCACTGCGGCGCCCACCCGGCCCAGCCGCTTGCCCCACCCGAGCGACGCGGGCCACAGCCGCGCCCATAGCCGAGTTCGAGCACCGCGGCGCGACCATAGCTGATCTGTCACATCCTGCAGCCCACGAGCGAGCTCACGGGCGTCCCGTGGTGTGGCGTTCGGTGCGTATCGACGCTGCTCGACTGCGACCGCGAGCGCGTCCAGTGCTGGCGCAGCGCCGGCCGCATCGGGGGCGAGCCACACCGACACCTGCCGCGGCGATCGGGCCGGCGACCAGACATACCCAAGGTCCACCGCGGTGTCGGACAGCTCGGCCCAGAGGGCGTCCGTGTCACCACGCCGCGCGGCGGCCAGGCGCTTGCGCCGGCGCCAGTTGCGGGCTGCCGCTGGGATGAACGCCGTCGCCGCCAGCAGCACGACGACCAGCCCAGCCCACAGCAGAGACAGGTCCGAGGAGCTGGACGCCGCCCCCGCCGACGCCGCCCCGGGCGACGTCGAGGCCGATGACGAGTGCCGGTTCCCGCCGGGGCTGCGGCCCGACAACGTCGGACCCGCCGCGCCGGCGTCGGACGAGTAGACGTGCGGCGCCCACGGCAGGTCGCCCTTCTGGCCGCCGGTCAAGCCCGTCGTCGGCGTCGGGTCGAACGCGATCCAGCCCTCGCCGGGGAAGAACGCCTCGTCCCACGCGTGCGCGTCGAACGTTGTCACGCGGAAGTCGCCGTTGCGGTCGGGGGCCGCATGCATGTAGCCGAGCACCACCCGCGAGGGCACGCCGGCAAGGCGCAGCATGACGCCCATCGCGGCCGCGTACTGCTGGCAGAAGCCGGTGCGGTTCTGCAGGAAGTCGACCAGTTGACTGCCCGAGTCGCCTTGCACCGTCTTCAGGCTGTACACGAAGCCGTTCCCGGGATTGGCAAACCAGTCCGAGAGCGCGCGTGCCTTGTCATAGGGCGTCTGCTGGCCGGAGGTGATCTGGTTCACCAGATTGCGCACGTACGGCGGGATCGGCGGCAGCTGCAAATAGCGCGCGACGTCGGCGCCGGTGGCGGCAGGCGAGAGCTGAAGATCCGGCACGGTCGGATTCGGCTGGGCGACCACCTCGGTGAGGTGATCGCCGTTGTGCACCTCGCCACCGAGCAGCAGCTGGTCCTGCCCGCTCCATGCAGCGCTCGAGCCGAGGCCCGCCACGGTGCGCGGAATGCTGAACACCGGTGCGTTGCCGATCAGCCCGTTGATCGTGATATCCGCCTGGAACGTCCTGGTGCGCGGCTCGCTCGTGACCGGCAATGTGCTGAAGCCGGACTCGCCGATGGGTTCGGTCTCGCCGTGGTCGCTGACCGTCCAGCCGTTGCCGGTGAACTTGTCCAGGACGTTGAGGCGCGCGTAGAAGGGCGCCACTGACCCGGCCGACGCGATATGGACGCGCATGACAGGCGCCGGCTTGCTGCGCTGCAGCTGGCCCTTGAGGGCCGCGAACGGGTTGATCGAGCCACTGCCACCGCCGGCGCCGATGCCGCCGATGCCGTTGCTGCCGTTGCTGTTGTGGAACGCGTTCGCGATCAGATTGCGCGGATGCCCGGGCACGAGGAACGGCAGGATCACCGCGATCAGGACGGCGAAGACGCCGATCCGGTACGCAGAGAACGCCGTCCCCTGCCGGCTCCAGTTGGCGCCGGGACGGGACACCCGACGGCCCCATTCGCGCAATTCGTCGGGGGCGTCCAGCGAGAGCAGGATCAGATAACCTGCGGCCGCGACGCCGAACCAGAACCACGCAACCGGAGTACGCGGCACCGCGCCGGAAACGGTGTACACAACAAGCAGGGGAATGCCGGCGAGCGCGCCCCGGCGACCGACGACTGCAACCAGGTCGACCAGCGCAGCGAGCAGTCCGAGCAGCGCGCACAGCACGAGGCGCACCGCAACCGTGCTGTGGATCGGCGCGACCTCGTCGGTGGTGGTGTGATGCAGGCTGTCCATCAGCCGGCTGACGTCGCCGAACGTGGCGCCGGTGGGGATGAATCCGCCCCAGGCGTGCTTCGGCACGTACAGCAAGGTCAGCCACGGGATCAGCAGGATGACGCCGGGCCAGATGTCGATCGCGCTCGGCGCTCGTCGCCGCCGCAGCAGGGCGGCCGGGCCGATCACGATCGCCATCGTCAGCCAGGCATCGCCGAGCCAACGGTTGTCGGAGAGCAAGGACTTCAGCGGCGTCGCAGCCAGCGCGCAAGCCAGCAGCGCCAGCAGCGTGCGTCGGGTCGCCGAATGCCTGGCGATCGACGCGTCCGGGGGCGCGGCCGCCACCGCAGTCATCGAAGCACCGCCGCAGGGCCGTGGGTTGCGCCGTACCCCGAGAGCAGCACCTGCCACGCGAGCGCGGTTGCGTCGCCGTTGCGCACCCTCGTCACGCGCCAACCGGCGCTGCGCAAGACCGCTGCTGCGGCGTCGAGTTCGGTGCTACCGCCCGATTCCGGATCGCGCCAGGTGTTGACGTCGAGCATGATCGCGAACGCGGGTGTCGCGCGCCCGCGTGGATGGGCGTCGGCGAGCGTGCGCAGCGACGCCGGGTCGAGGTGGCCGACCACGGCGACGAGGGACGCCTCACGTGCCGCGGTGCGGATGGCGCCGGCCAGGGGAGTGAGGTCCGCATGGGCGAGCTCGCGTACCGCTGCCAGGTGGCTGGCCATGCTGCTGCGGTCCGCCATCCGCAGCCGTTCAGCGACCGGATCGCCGATCAGGCTCACTTCGCGACCACGTGCCAGCAGGTGGCTGCCGATGCTGGCAGCCGCGCTCACCGCCCACTCGAAGCTGCTCGTGGACCGGATGTCCTGATCTGCCGGCGCCGGACCCGGTGGCGCGCTGACGTGCGCGGTTGCGCGCAGATCGAGCAACACCGTGCTCTGCCCGCGCCAGGGGCGCTCCTCCTGCCGCACCATCAAGGAGCCGGTCCGTGCCGACGAGCGCCAGTGGATCTTGCGCAGGTCGTCGCCGATGCGGTACTCGCGGGTCGACTGGTCATCGGCGCCGTGCGTACCGATCGAGTGGCTGCCCGCGCTGTCGCCGACCTCGTCCGAACGAGGCGGCTCGACGGCCGGCAACTCGTCGATCACCGGCCCCACCAGGAACTCGCTCGTCGCGGTGAACGACCGGGTGATGTCGATCAGGCGGAACGGGTCGCTCAACCGGATGCGCAGCGGTCCGACCCGGTAGCGGCCGCGGCCGAGACCGGGCATGCGGTATGAGACGGTGCGCGCCTCGTGGCTGCCCAACGGGTCGAGGACGAAGCGCGCGCGTCCGACCAGCCGCTCTGGCAGTTGATCCTCGACCAGCAGCGTGCCAGTGCGCAGCACTGACCTGTTGGTGATCACGAGGTGCACTGTGACGGCCTCACCGGCGCTGACCTGCGCCGGCTCGACGGAACGCCTGTTGGCGATCCGCACCTGCGCCCGCTGCACGACGAGCGCCGCCATGCATGGCAGTGCGGCAGCGAGCACGCCCGCCCGGACGAGATCCACTTCGCCCAGCAGCAGACCACAGACCACCGCCGTGAGCCCGGCGGCGAGCAGGCAACTGGCGCGCGTGGTGAATCCCGTGCGGCGTCCAGCCATCGGGTTATCGGCTCCCTTGCCCGGCCGCCGCGGGAATCGGCGTACTACGCACGATGCGCGAGAGCACGTCGCCGACCGAGCGCCCGCTGACATGGGCTTCGGCGGTGAGCAGCAACCGGTGCGCGAAAACCGACGTCAGCAGGTACTGCAGATCGTCGGGAATCACGTACTCGCGCGCCTGCAACGCGGCCCACGCCTTGGCCGCGCGCACCAGTTGCAGCGCGGCGCGCGGTGAGGCACCGAGCCGGATCTCGCTGGCCTTTCGCGTGGCGTCGGCGAGGTCGACTGCGTAGGCCTTGATCGGCTCGGACACGTACACAGCGCGGACACCTGCGATCAGGCGGCGCACTTCCGTGGCGTCGGACACCGGCCGCAGCGACTCGAGCGGGTCGAGTGCTGCGTGCTCGCCGAGCATGAGGATCTCGGCGGCACGGTCGGGGTAGCCCATCGAGATACGCGCCATGAAGCGGTCGCGCTGGGCCTCGGGCAGCGGGTAGGTGCCCTCCATGTCGATCGGGTTCTGCGTCGCAAGAACCAGAAAGGGCGCCTCGAGCATGTACGTGACGCCGTCGACGGTGACTTGGCGCTCCTCCATGCACTCCAGGAGCGCAGCCTGCGTCTTGGGGGAGGCGCGGTTGATCTCGTCGCCCACCACGATGTTGGCGAACACCGGGCCCGGCTTGAACTCGAAGTCGCGCTCGTCGGCGTTGTAGACGCTGACCCCGGTGATATCGCTGGGCAGCAGGTCCGGCGTGAACTGCACCCGGCGCACCGAGCAGTCGATCGACCGGGCGAGGGCCTTCGCGAACTTCGTCTTGCCGACGCCCGGAACGTCCTCGATGAGCAGATGTCCCTCGGCGAGGAGGACAGCGAGCCCCAATGTGACGGCCTGTGGCTTGCCCTCGATCACCCGCTCGATGTTTGCGGCGATGCGGCTACCTGCATCGCGTACCGCTGATACCGGCGGCGCCTGATTCGGTCCCGATTCGGGACCGGCATGGCGGGCGGCGGGATGGAGGTCGTCCACGTTGTGCGTCCTTCTTCTGGTCAGCGGGGTTGCCGCGAGGTGATGTCGAGTATGCCGCCTGAGAGCCTGACAGGCTCTCCCTTCTCTTCACCCCCCCGGTCTCGACTGGCCTGAGCCTTTCCTCCGGTAGGGACGCTCCCCGGCCGGCCCAGCGTCCCTGATGGAGGAAGAGTGCTGCCCGGATCTGAGCCTTTCCTCTGGTGGGGACGCTGCCAGGGCGCGGACAGCGTCCCTCCGGCAGGAACAGCAGCGGCACCTACTTCACCCAACGTGGTGCACCCACCCTTCGGTTCGCCGCGCCAGTGGCGGCAAAGTGCAGCGTGGTGGCATGATGTGGGTTACAGTGGGGATCAGTGGGGAAAGCTGGCGGCGACCGGGGTCGAGCGCCTGAGGATCGAGGTGAGTGCCGGTGTTTCTCGGCACCCACACGCCTCGGCTCGACGACAAGGGCCGGCTCGCTCTCCCCGCCCGATTCCGACCCGAGCTGGAAGGGGGCCTGGTGATCTGCAAGGGACAGGACCGGTGCCTCTACGTGTTCCCGGTGGCCGAGTTCGGCCGTGTCACCGAGGCGCTGCGCAGTGCTCCGGTCACGGATCGGCGGGTACGCGACTACGGCCGGGTGCTGTTCGCGAGCGCATCGAACGAGATGCCCGACGGCCAGGGGCGGATCACCGTGCCCCCGACGTTGCGGGCCTACGCGGGCCTGACGAAGGACTGCGCGGTGATCGGCGCGAACACCCGGATCGAGATCTGGGACGCCGCCGCGTGGCAGGAGTACCTCGACGCCACCGAGCCGGCTTTCGCCGACATCGCCGAGGAGGTGCTGCCCGGAGTGATCTAGGCCGTGGACCGCACGTTGGGTCCGGCCTCCTCCCGTCACCCTCCTGGCACACCTTCCCCGGTGCCAGGCGGAGCCCCTCGGATAACGAGGCGAGACGGGCGGGGACCAGATTCAGCGAACTCCCCACCGTTCCCCACCACCTCCAACACCGCGGCCGTCCGCGGCCTCTGCACAACCGTCAACACCATCCGCCGCGAGAGAAGGCACATGAACGACCGGCAGGCAGACGCCCGCGAAAGCGATGGCGCCGCGCACGTGCCGGTCATGCTCGACCGCGTCCTCGGCCTGCTGGGGCCCGCGCTCGCCGACCGCCCGGCCGTCGTCGTCGACGCGACCCTGGGTCTGGGCGGACATGCCGAGGCGCTGCTTCGGGCCCACCCGCAGCTGACCCTGGTGGGAATCGACCGCGACCCGGACGCCCTCGTGCGCAGCGAGCAGCGGCTCGCGCCGTTCGCCGATCGCATCCGGCTGGTGCACGCCGTCTACGACCGGATGCCCGAGGTGCTTGCCGAGTTGGGATTCGACGGCGTCGACGGCGTGCTGTTCGACCTCGGTGTCTCGTCCATGCAACTGGACGTCACCGACCGCGGCTTCGCGTATGCACAGGACGCCCCGCTCGACATGCGGATGGACCAGACCGCCGGGACGACGGCCGCCGAGGTGCTCAACGAGTACCCGGTCGCCGAGCTCGCGCGGATTCTGCGCGAATTCGGCGAGGAGCGGTTCGCGCTGCGGATCGCCCAAGCCATCGATCGCAAGCGCCGGGTGGCCCCGTTGCGGTCGACCGCTGAACTGGCCGAGCTGGTGCGTGAGGCCATTCCGGCCGCGACGCGACGGCACGGGGGCCACCCGGCCAAGCGAACATTTCAGGCGCTGCGGATAGAGGTCAACGGCGAGCTCGCGGCGGTGCGCGCCGCAGTGCCGGCTGCCCTTGACGCGCTGCGCGTGGGTGGACGGATCGCGGTGCTGTCGTATCACTCGCTCGAGGACCGGATCGTCAAGCAGTCGTTCGCGGGACTCGCCGCCGACACCACACCGACCGACCTTCCGGTGACGTTGCCCGGGCGCGGGCCGCAGCTACGGCTGCTCACCCGCGGGGCCGAGCAGGCCAGCGACAGCGAGATCGCGGGCAACCCGAGGGCGGCGTCGGTCCGGCTGCGCGCCGCCGAGCGCATCCGGGAGCCGGCGTGAGCCGAAATACGTCCACCCAGTCGTTGCCCCGCGGCGCGGCCACCAGCGAATCATCGGTGGGTGGCCGGCGGTCCGGGCCGGCGCGGCGCGGGCCGCGGCACGCCGGCCGGGAGGGCGCGCGCCGGATGCCGTTCATCGTCCTGGTCACCGCGCTGATCGTCGGTGGCATGGCGCTGCTGCTGCTCCTGAACACCGCCTCGGCCGCCAACGAGGTGCGTCGGCACCACTTCAACGCACAAGACCAGACGGTCGCGGCGATGGTGCAGGACGTGCAGAACCAGGTGGCCGCGAGCGCAGCGCCGGGCAACCTCGCCCGTGCTGCCGCGGCACTCGGCATGGTGCCCGCCGGAGCCCCGGCGTTCCTCGTCATTGCCAGCAACGGGACGGTGCAAGTGCTCGGCAGTCCCGGCCCGGTCACCGAGCCGCCCTTGCCGGCGCCGCCTGCCTCGCACTCGCCGACGAACTCGGCGTCTAAGACCAAGTCGGATGCCAAGTCCGATGCCAAGTCGCCGACGAACTCGACGTCGAAGACGACGGGCAAGAGCACCTCGCCGGGCAATGGCGGACACGTCAGCTCGACCGCCGCGAAGCACTCTGCCAGCCATCCCGCGCCCCCGCCGAGCCCAACGCCCACGCCGACGCTGACCCTGCCAGGAGGTCACCGATGACCGGACGGCGAGCGCCGCAGGGCTCGCAGCGCAACGCCCCGCCACCGGCCGGTGCCCGCCGGGCCGGCGGCCAGCCGCACCGCGCGGCCACCACCCAACCACGCCGAACCGGCACCCAGCCACGCCGAGCCGGCACCCAGCCGCACCGCGCCACGTCCCCAGCAGCACGCCGCACCGCCGCCCCTCCACATCCGCGCCGCACCGCCGCCCCTCCACCTCCGCGCCGGCACGCCGTCGCAGCACCACCGCCGCACCGCCCGGCGCGCGCGCCACAGCGGCGTCCACCGCGCCGCCGTCCCCACCTGCGCCTCGGCAAACTCGAGCGCCGACTGAAGTACGGCCTCGTCGCCGTCTGCGTGCTGTTG
>DATFTS010000533.1:0-3797 GCA_035261645.1 Jatrophihabitans sp.
CTCCACCGGCATCGGCGCCGGGTTGATCCTGGGCGGGCGGATCCATCACGGCGCCCGTGGCCGCGCCGGCGAGATCGGGCACGTGCCGGTGGACCCGGCCGGGCCTGTCTGTCGCTGCGGCAACCGCGGCTGCCTGGAGACGGTTGCGTCGGTCAGTCAGGTGTTGCTTGCGATGCAGCCGCGGCACGGCGAACGGCTCACGCTCGCGCAGGTGGTGCAGTTGACCCGGCACGGCGACCCCGGCGCGTTGCGCGTCGTCTGCGATGCCGGCCGGATGATCGGACGCGTCCTGGCCGATGTCGTCAGCAACCTCAACCCGGAGATGCTCGTGCTGGGTGGCGAGCTGGCGGCGGCAGGTGCGCCGTTCGTCGACGGCGTCAAGGAGTCGGTCGAGCGCTACGCGCAGCCCGGCATCGCGCGCGACCTGCGCATCGAGCTGGGCGCGCTCGCCGGGCGCAGCGAGCTGATCGGCGCCGCTGCGCTCGCCCTCAACCACGCCAAGCGCTAGCTCCCGGGCGGCGTGTACCTCAGATGCGAGGCAGCGTCCAAGACCCCGCCGAGCTCGCCGGCGTCCAGCAGTTCGTGCGTCTCGACGCGCTCGAAGCTGCCAGTGCTGGTGACGGCCAGGCTCATCGTGGCGGCCGCCTTGCTGTCAGGCAGCTCGGCGATCACGAATCCGTCCCATGCGCCGAACATGAGGTAGTAGGACTCCATCCGGCCGCCAAGGTCCTCGCAGGCCCGGCTCACCACCTCGGCGCGGTTGCTGGGCTTGTCCATCAAGCTCTTGACGGTCTCGCCCTTGAACGTGAAGAAGACAGCAAACTTTGCCATCACTCTCACCCCCTACCGGCGCTTCGAGCCTCCCGCCCCCCTGCCACCGGCGTCAAGGCTGTTCGCGCGGGTACCTTCGCGACGTGGTGCGCATCGAGGAGGTCGGGCGTCTGGCGATGGCGCTGCCCGAAGTGACCGAAGGGCAGCGGTGGGGCAACCACACCTGGCTCGTGGCCGGCAAGGGCTTCGCCTGGGAGCGTCCGTTCAGCAAGGCGGACATCAAGCGCTTCGGTGACGAGATGCCGCCGGACGGACCGATCCTGGCAACCCGCGTCGAGGACCTCGCAGAGAAGGAAGCGGTGCTCGCTGCCAACCCCGGCGCGTTCTTCACCATCGCGCACTTCGACGACTTCGCGGCAGTGCTCATCCAACTGAAGAAGGCCACGAAGAAGCAGGTGAAGGACGCGCTCCTCGACGGCTGGCTCGCCTGCGCACCGGCAAAGCTCGCCAAGCAGTACGAACTCTGATCGCTAGAAGGCTCCCGTCCCGTTCGGCGTCCCGAGGCCTGTCGGACCGTCGTAGCCAGGCCCTGCCGTGCACAGGTACGACCCGCCACATGAGCCGTTGCTGCCACTGGTCACGTCATGCAGTGCGGCCGGGTTCGCGTACGGCGCCGAGCCGTAGGTGACCGTGGACGCGTTGCCGGCGAGTGCGTAAACGCCCGCGATGATCGGCGAGCTGGCACTCGTGCCGCCGACCGTGCCCCAGCCCTTGAAGCACTGCCCGAGCAGCGACTGCAGTGCGTTGCAGTTGGTGTCGTAGACCGCCACGCCGGTGTTCGGGTCGGCAACCGCGCTGACGTCGGCCACCGTGCGGCGGGCACAGCCGGTGTCGTGCTGCCACGACGGCTTGGTCTCGTACGCGGAGCAGCCACTGCCTGCGCCGCTCCATGCCGACTCGGTGAAGCCGCTGCCCGAACGCGTCAAGGTGGTGCCGCCGACGGCGGTCACGTAGCGCGAGGCGGCCGGGTACTCCACCCCGTAACCGGAGTCGCCCGAGCTGACTGTGATGGCCACGCCTGGATGGTTGAAGTGGGTGTCTGCGGACGTCTCACTCGCGGCTTCGGCGCCGCCGTAGCTGTTCGAGATCGCGTTTGCGCCGAGGCGCGCGGCGGTGTCGACCGCTGCGTAGAGGCTGTTGTTCTGGTTGTTGGTCGCCTCGACGAGCAGGATCTTGCAGTTCGGGCAGATGGCCGACGCCATGTCGAGGTCGAGGCTGATCTCGAGGCCCCAGCCGGCGTTGTTGGACGGATACGAGCCCTGCACTCCGCTCTGGTTCACCTTCTTGAAGCAGCCGTTGGCGGTCGTGCACGGCGGCAGGCCGTAGTGCGAGCGGTAGGTGGCAAGGTCGGCCTCGGCGGTCTTGTCGTCGTAGGCGTCGACGATCCCGATCGTCTGGCCGGTGCCACCGGCGGTGTTGAGGTTGTAGGCCGTCCGCAGATCTGCCGGACCGTAGCCGGTGGGCGCGGCGGCGGCGCGCGGTGCGCCGTTCGCGTCGGCCAGCACCCGGATGTTGCAGTGCGAGTAGCCGACGCGCTGCAGCAGTGCGCACGCACTGCGGATCGCGAGCAGTCTCGTCTGGTGTGGCACAGCAACCGCGGCGGCGGGGATGAGCAGCGCCGCCGAACAAGCGGCGGCGAGGACGGCGACAAACCAGCGAAGACGCATGATCCCCCCAGGGGAAAGTGTCGGAAACTGGGGCGAATCGTACGGAGTTTGTTACCGACGGGTCAACGTCTGGCGGGGGCGGCCTCGGCGAGTCGGGTCGGTCGCAGGTACTCGCCGATGAGTTCGCGATGCCAGATGGCACCCGTCTCGCGTCGCTCCTGCCACGTCGTGAACCGGTAGTGATAGACGAGGGCTCGGACGAAGTGGGGCGGGTGATCGGGGAACGGGTTGTGCCGTAGCAGTTTCAACGTCGCCGGGTCGTTGCGCAGTAGCTTGGACACGAACGCCTGCAGCCAGCCGTCGGCGTAGCTGCGCGAAATGCCCGCGAACCACATCAGCCAGTCGAGGCGCAGGTGATAGGGCGCTATCTGCGGCGGCCGCCGTTTGACGTCACCGGGCTTGCCCTTGAACTCGTACTCGTGCCAGACGGTGTCGTCCGACACCGTCTGATCCGTCGTGCCCTCGACGATCACCTCGCGGCGTACTCGTGTCACGCTGCCGAACGCACCGTAGGTGTTGACCAGGTGCCAGTTGTTGAACGATGCATTCATCAGCTGCGACCGGCCGGCCAGGTTGCGGATGGGCCAGTAGCTCAGCACCACGACGACAGCCGTCACTGCGAGGACGGCGACGACGAACGGCAACGGCGTCGCGCCCGGGTGGTGCGGCGCCGTCGTCGGAAGGACGTGCCGGAGGAAGCTGTCCGGCAACACCGACAGGCCGAGCACCACCGCGAGCCAGTTCAGCCACGCGAAGTTGCCGCTGACGATCAGCCAGAGCTGGGTCACCACCATGACGGCAGCGGCGATGGCGGCCACCGGCTGCGGCGTGAACAGCGCGAACGGCACGACGAGCTGAGCGAAGTGGTTGGCCAGCACCTCTACCTTGTGCAACGGCCGCGGGAGTCGATGGAAGTACCAACTCAACGGCCCCGGCATGGGCTGCGTCTCGTGGTGGTAGTAGAGGCAGGTGAGGTCGCGCCAGCACGAGTCGCCGCGCAGCTTGATCATCCCTGCGCCGAACTCGAGACGGAACAGCAGCCAGCGCAGCAGGAACAGCATGGTGATCGGCGGCGCGGTGTGGGCGTTGCCGAGGAAGATGGCGAGGAAGCCGGTCTCGAGCAGCAGCGACTCCCACCCGAATCCGTACCAGCGCTGACCCACGTTGACGATGGACAGGTAGAGCGCCCACAGGACGAACCAGGCGAGCATCGTAACGATCAGTGGCGCCCGCTCGGTGAGTCCGACGATCGTCAGGACCGAGATGACGAGGCCGACCCAGCACACCGCGGCGAAGAGC